>DASXLL010000163.1:0-2603 GCA_036496265.1 Pirellulaceae bacterium
AGCGCAGATACGGGAATGCACCCCAAGACCAATGGCCGGTGGACCTTCGTGATACTCAGTTGTTAGCGTCCATTCCTGATTGTCGCATTTTGGACAGTTGCCTTTGGCATTTCGAATAGGTCGGAAGCCACTCTCCTTGCCGCAGTTTTGGCAATTGAACTTTACGACATCGGCAAAGCCGTCATCGAGCGCCATGCGAAGTAATCTCCAACCCTCTTATGTCCACATCTGCCGATCCAGCATCCGATAGTTGATCGCCTCATTCAGATGCGATGCCTGAATGTCCTCGCTCTTGTCGAGGTCCGCGATCGTGCGACTGACGCGAAGCACTTTGTCGTGCGCTCGGGCCGAGAGGCCGAGATCGTTGACGCTGTTGCGGAGGAGTTCCTGGCACTCGTCGGAAAGCTTGCAAAACTGCCGAATTTGTCGACTGGTCATTTGGCCGTTGTAGCGTGTCCGGCTATTAGCAAAGCGGCCAGCTTGAATTTCGCGCGCCTGCACGACCGAACAGCGCATCATCTCGCTGGTTGTACCGGCGCGATCGTCAGACAGTTCCTTGAACGGAACCGCCGGAACTTCGATGTGAATGTCGATGCGATCGAGCAGCGGGCCGGAGATTTTCGCCATGTATTTTTCGACCTGCGGCACCGTGCAGTGGCATTCGCGGCGGGGATCATTGCGATAGCCGCAGGGGCAGGGATTGAGCGCCCCCACCAACAGGAAGGAAGCCGGAAACGTCGTCGCGTTCATCGCCCGCGAGATCGTGACCGTCCCATCCTCCAACGGCTGCCGAAGAACTTCGAGCGTTCGGCGGTTAAATTCGGGCAATTCATCCAGAAATAAAACGCCATTATGCGAAAGCGAAATCTCGCCAGGTACCGGTGGATTTCCTCCACCAACTAAACCAGGTTCCGAGATCGTATGGTGCGGCGCGCGATACGGCCGCCGCGCCATGAGCGGCTGTCCCGGCGCTAACCGGCCCAGCGAGCTATAAATCCGCGTCGTTTCGATCGATTCGGACGCAGTAAGCGCCGGGCAAATCGTCGGCACCCGCTTGGCAAGCATCGTCTTCCCGCTCCCGGGCGGACCGAGCATCAGAATATTATGATTTCCAGCAGCCGCGACCGCGATCGCCCGCTTCGCCATCTCCTGACCTCGAACATCACCGAAATCTTCATCGTATTTGGACAGCTCCTGAAACAACTCCCCGATCCGCGATGGAGCAGGCTCTATCGGCAGCGTTCCGGCGAAGAAACCGACGGCCTGCGCGAGGCTGGCGACCGGGATGGCTTCGATTTCCTCGACGACGGCTACTTCGGCCGCACTATCAACCGGCACCACAATTCCTTTCAGCCCGCGCTGCTTCGCCGCCGCGATCGCCATCGACAGCGCACCTTTCACCGGCCGCGTCGTGCCTTCGAGGGACAGTTCTCCGACGACCGCATATTGCTCAAACAACTCCGACGCGAGCTGACCGCTCCCGGCGAGTGTGCCCAGCGCAATCGGCAAATCAAACGAACCTGCGTCTTTAGGCAATTCCGCCGGGGCGAGATTAATAACGACGCGATCACGCGGCCGAATAAATCCGCTATTGGCCAGTGCCCGCTCCACCCGATGCGTGCTTTCCTTCACGGCCGCTTCCGGCAGGCCGACCAGAATCGTCTTCGGCAGCGCACCGGCCGAGACATCCACTTCCACTTCAACGGGGACGGCATCAATACCGACAAGTGAAAAGGTGTGAAGCTTGGCAAGCACGCGCGGTGTCCCTCAAAGGTGAGGGTATTCTGGCGGCGCGATGGCCGGCGTGCAAGTTTGGAGACAAATCATGGGAGGGTGAAGCTCCTGCTGAGCCACTGGATAGCGAATTCAGCCACGCTCGGCGGGAGCCTCGCGCCTCCCAAGTGCGCCGCGTTGACCATATGGGCAGGGGAACTTAGAGTGAATTTGGCACTTTCCGTGCTTCCCTAACCACAACAGCCAATGCTCGCCAGCCGTGTAATTCCCTGTCTAGATGTCGATCGCGGCCGCGTCGTCAAAGGGACAAATTTTCTGAAGCTGCGGGATGCCGGCGATCCGGTTGAGGTGGCTGCCCGCTATGAGGCGGAAGGGGCGGACGAGCTGGTGTTTTTGGATATCACCGCCAGCCACGAAGGCCGCGACATCATGCTCGACGTCGTGCGGCGCACTGCCGAACAGGTCTTCATGCCCCTGACCGTCGGCGGCGGCATTCGGACAATCGACGACATCCGGGCGCTGCTCAATGCCGGTTCCGACAAGGTTTCGATCAACTCGGCAGCATGTAAAGACCCTCACTTCGTCGCCGAGGCCGCGAAGCGGTTCGGCAGCCAGTGCATTGTGGTGAATATTGACCCAAAAAGGGTCAGCAAGGGCTCCGAACAGATTTGGGAAGTCCACATCAACGGCGGCCGCGTTTCCACCGGCCTTGAAGCCGTCAGTTGGGCCAAGAAAGTTGAAGAGTTGGGCGCGGGCGAGATCGTGCTCACGAGCATGGATTGTGACGGCACCAAAGACGGCTACGACTTGGAAATCACGCGGGCGGTAAGCGAAGCGGTGCAGATTCCGGTCGTTGCCAGCGGCGGGGC
>DASXLL010000164.1:0-4665 GCA_036496265.1 Pirellulaceae bacterium
GCTGAAGACATGGGCGCAAGAACTCGGGTTAGAGGAAGCGGTCAACTTGCTCGATACTACTCTGGCTGAGGAAAAGAAGACCGACGAAGTGCTGACCGAACTCGCCGAAAGCAGCGTCAATCAACATGCTGAGGCGGCATAAAGGCGAAAACCCCGAATTATCCAGCCGCCTGGAAATCCGCCTGGCCTTCTGAAGGCAAATTCAAAAGATTGCCGGAACGGCCGGCCAGTCGCTGGGTTCTCCATCCAACCGGAGATAGGTCATGGACGAAAATCGAGTTGAAGGTACTGTCCGCGAGTATGGCGGTAGGTTTCAAGAAGACGTCGGCAGAATAACAGGCGATGCTAAAACGCAAGGCGAAGGTGCAATGAACGAGGCGGCGGGTGCTGCGCAGCAGCTGTATGGGCAAACCGCTGACACGGCTCGTCAGACCGCGACGACACTTGATTCCTGGTTTCGCAACGCGATCGAAACTCAGCCCTACACGACTGCCGCCGTTGCATTGGGAATTGGCTGGCTGCTCGGCCGAATGCGCCGACCGCTGTGACCAGAGAAGCAAAAAAGACTGCGGTTTGCCGCTCAAAAGACCTTGGCGGATTATGAGCATTCGAACGATCGCGGCAAAACCCGAAAAAAATAGATCATGCAACCGCCGCAGCGGCACAGTCCGCCTCGGTTACGCCGACGACGATGCCGCACGTCGGCACGGTCGACGAGCGCTATCAATCGTACAATGTGGAGATGCTCGAGGTGACGGACGGAAGGTTCTGGCGCCCGTCTGGCCCGGAGCTCGAGGCTGCCCTCACTGCGCCGACCGCGGCCGCGGCGTCCGCTGGCGATACGCCGCCGGCATGAACCCAGCCGTCTACGAGTATCGGCCACCCATCGATCTGACGAATGCGCGCTTGCGCAAGCTCGCCGCCGCTCTCGGACCTGCTTATGTGCGGGTGAGCGGGACATGGGCCAACACCACCTATTTTCAGGATACTGACCATGCTTCCGGTAACCCGCCCCCCGGCTTCGGGAGTGTACTGACGCATCAGCAATGGCGAAGCCTCGTTGACTTCTCCAAGGCCGTCGACGCCGGCATCGTGATCTCCATCGCGCCATAGAGAGCGGGCGTCGGCTGAGGTGAGACGTGTCTTAGCGCTTCGCCTGAGGATTGGGGCCGCGTTGACGAGCTTAAGGGGATTGTGAGATGCGTCTCGCTGGCGTGCAAACCGCTCCTGAAACCCATTTCGCCGGGCGCAAATCTCTGCTGTAATCGGCCTGCTGTACGAGAAAGTCGGCGCAGTCTTGAGCCTCGAGGAAGGCAATGCGACGACGCGATTTCATCAAAGTAATTGCCTGTTCAACCGCTGGCTGGCCGCTCGGCGCCCGCGCACAGCAGCGAATGCGACGCATCGGCGCGCTCATGGCGACCGCGAACGATCAGGAAGGACACGCCCGGGTCAACCGAGAGTTCGTAGAGGGTTATAACTGTCGGGTTACGGTGGCATTGTTCGAGGCCGCGCAGAAGGTGCTCCAACCGTTACCAGAACCTGCCGCGCTGGAGTGCAACTCGGCGATGGCAGGCGGGGCCCTCGTGTTATCCGATTTCCACGCCGGTCCGATTTTACCAACGTTTCGTTGCATTTTTCATTGCATTTTCCACTTGGTCGCGAAACGATCTGACACGACGCAAAAGATTGGCTTCTCATTGGCCACCGGAGCCAAATTTTGCCCTTCTGATCGGCCCCACCACCTGGAACGAATGACTGGACGGGCTGTTGTCCCGCAGTGCAACATCCCTCGGGAACCGGGCGGTCGTGCACCGACCCGAGGCATTTCTTGCAATTTCCTCAAACGAGATCTCGCGCCCTGGCATCGTCCAATTTGGCGGCCTCGGTCGCAGCCGGTGCTGTCCTGGCCGCTGTTGCATCCGCCTTTTTGAACCGGTGGCTTGCACAAAAGGCTGAGCATCGTAACCCGCCCCTTGGGCGCTTCATTACGGTGGAGGGGGTTCGTCTCCACTACATCGAGCGAGGGACAGGAACGCCCCTGGTCCTGCTGCATGGCAGTGGGAGCATGATCGAAGACTTCCAATCCAGCGGCTTGATTGATCTGGCCGCCAAAAAATACCGTGTGCTCGCGTTCGACCGACCCGGATTTGGCCATAGCGAGCGGCCCGGGAACACAATTTGGACACCGGGAACGCAAGCCGACCTAATCGCCGCCGCGCTAAAGAAAATCGGCGTGCCACGCGCGATTGTTCTCGGACATTCTTGGGGAACATTGGTGGCACTCGCTCTCGCCACGAAATATCCGCAAGAGGTCCAGGCCCTGGTTCTAGTCTCCGGCTCTTATTACCCGAAGGCTCGAGCCGATGTGGTGATCCTATCGCCGCCGGCCATACCGCTGATCGGCGACCTCTTAAGCCACACCATATCTCCTCTCCTGAGCAGGCTAATGTGGCCGGTGCTTCTCCGCAAAATTTTCGGCCCGAGCCCGGTCCCGGAAAAATTCAGAGGGTTTCCACGGGAGATGGCTGTGCGACCGTCCCAGATCCGAGCCAGTGCAGCTGAGTTGGCCCTCATGCTTCCGGCGGCTAACACACTCCAGAAACACTACCGGCTGCTGCGGATGCCGGTCGCGATCGTTGCAGGTGCGGAAGATCGACTTATCGAAAGCGAGCAATCTGCCCATCTGCATCGCGACATTGCGCACAGCACGCTACGATGGATTGCTGGCACAGGACACATGGTGCATCAGACAGCGACGGGGGAAGTTCTGAACGCGATCGACGCGGTGGCGGAAAACAGGCGCCGTGCAGGGGTACCGAACGCGGCCTGAACGGAACATCTGACCCAACGCTAACAGCGAATACCGATAGCGCGGATGGCTGTTTTCAGCTCCTCAGAGCTGTGGCTTGTTTACGAAGGTGATCCCCAAAGCGACCTAGCGGCGCTGGATAGCGGCTGACGCCGAACGTAGTGCCATTTGCCCCAACATCCGCGATAAAGCCCTCTGAGCATCATGGGTTCAAAGCCGTCGTGGATTTTGAGGTGCGCATCTTGCGAGATTTATCAATGCGCCGATCGCCATCGGACGATGGCACATCGAGACAGATCGTTGTCCTAAAATCGCAAGTTTTCAGCGAGGGGACATAGTAATCTTATTAGACGGCAAATATCACATAACACGGTGCTAGCGCACGGCCGCCGAAGTAGCGTCACGGCGCCGCCCAGACAGGTGGTTTGATGCCCATCAGTGGTTTTTCTCTCGTCAAGCCTTTGAGCCTGAGACGATCCGTGAAATGTCGCTCGCATTGGAAGATCTGCGATGCGTTGGGACTTCAGCTGAGAGAAGACCCTGCAGTCAGGCTGATCGCCGAGAAAATCATCGAACTAGCACAGCGCGGAGTTCGTGATGCGCCGACATTGCGCGCGATAGCTCTGAAAAATTTCAGTAGTGAAGCCGCGTAGGGACAATGCTGGCTCTCGCGGCGCGCGCGCAGCAGCCGGCGATGCCGGTGATCGGATTCCTTGACAGCAGGTCCCCTGACGCGTTGACGGAACGTCTGCGCGGATTCCGCCTGGGCCTCAAAGACACCGGCCATTTCGAGGGCGAGAACGTGGCGATCGAATACCGCTGGGCCGAAAATCAATTCGATCGGCTGCCGGTGTTAGCGGCTGACCTGGTTCGCCGACAGGTCGCGGTGATTGCCACCAGCGGAGGTACCGCCGCTTCGTTCGCGGCCAAGGCGGCAACCACGACGATACCCGTCGTATTCACCTCTGGCGAAGATCCAGTCAGGCAAGGGCTTGTCGCCAGCCTCGCCCGGCCCGGCGGAAATCTGACAGGTATCAATTTCTTCAATGTTGAGTTGGCAGCGAAACAGCTGGAACTCCTGCGTGAGCTGGTGCCTGCCGCCACTCGCATAGGCGTGCTTGTCAATCCGGCCAGTGCAATGAATACCGAGTCTACATTGAGAGATGTGGAATCGGCTGCCCGCACCATGAGACTGCAAATCCAGGTCCTGAACGCCAGCACTAGCCGCGAGATCGATGCCGTTTTCGCGACATTTGTGCGCGAACGCCCCGACGCCCTCTTCGTCAACGGCGACTCCTTCCTTAACATTCGGCGTGTCCAACTGGCTCTGCTGGCAGGGCGTCTCGGAATCCCCACGATCTATTCAGGACGGGAATACGCCGAGGCGGGTGGGCTGATGAGCTACGGAAGCGATATCACAGATGCTTACCATCAAATGGGCGTTTATGTCGGCCGGATCCTCAAAGGCGCGAAGCCCGTGGACATGCCGGTGGTGCAGGCGAGCAAGTTCGAGCTCGTAATCAACGCTCAGACCGCCCGAATACTCGGTCTCATTGTGCCGCCCTCGCTACTCGCCCGCGCCGACGAGGTGATTTTTCTATTTTAGACAATTGGTGGCGACGATTGAAGCGCGCAATGAACGGCACTGGCGAGCGCACCGTGACGGCGGATTCTCTCGCCCAGCCGCTCTGAGGATGCCAGTCTCACGCTCTGTGGCGCGCAGTCTCACGCGACCAACAGGTTCGGTAAAAAAGTATCGACGAGTTCGGGTGTCAGGGGAGCTTCCTGACCTAGAAAAATTGACGTTTCGAACTCCCGACTACCGTTTGTCCAGCCACTCGATAGAAATCGAG
>DASXLL010000165.1:0-3333 GCA_036496265.1 Pirellulaceae bacterium
AACCAACGCCTAAAACAACTCCCAATCCCGCGCCAATGGCAGCGACGAATCCCCCTTCCAGCGTGAACAGTCGCCGGACCTTCGGCCGCGACCACCCGAGCGCCAACAGCAGCCCAATCTCATCCGCCCTTTGCTCAACACCTAACCGAAACAGTAGCCATACCAGCATCAACGCCGCCCCGATGATGAACATGCTGAGCAGCAAAAACAGCACGTCGAACGGCGTCGTTCCCGACGCAGCCTTGAGCCCCTGCTGCTTAATTGGCTGAAAATCGAACCCCAGCCGCTCACCGCTGCGTTTGACTTCGTCCAAAAACTTCTGCTCGATCGCCTCGGCGGTAACTCCCGCAGCCGCCGGAATCCGAAAATTCGTCACATCGCCAAACCGGCTGCCCCACAGTTTCTGCCCGGCCGCGAGCGAAATGTACGCCTTGGGCGTCGTGCGATGATTCTCCCAATACTCATCATCCTGCGGCCGGATTCGCTTCTGATCGAATGGAAACGGTGGATCCCAATCGGCAATTGACGCCTGGTCCGTAATGCCCTTCACCTCCGGTGTTAAATCCGGGTCATTCGCCGGCGTGGGCTTCTTGTCATACACCGCGGGGCCGCGTCGCGTGAACCCGCTCTGCGGCTCCGTCAGCGGCACAATCGCCTTCACCGTAAACTCCGCCGACGCTTCCCGCTCCTCGCCATGGGTCGTCTCCGGCTCGAAATAGGTCACCCGAATTCGATCACCGATTTTCGCCTTCTGATCCTCAGCCGCCCAACTTGTCAGCACAATTTCATCGTCCGCGATCTTTCCTAGCGGCTTTCCCTCCGCATCCACTAGCGGCCCGCCTCCCGCCGAATCAACCGCGGTGATCGTCGAATACGGAATGCCCGCTGGCGAGGCTTGAGGCTTGAGGCTTGAGGCTCGAGGCTCGATTTTGGCAATCTCATTCGCCAAATACGTCAGCACCTTCTTCGATCCCATCCCCGCCAGCGCCTTCTCAGCCACTCGCTCCATCGCCGGATCGATCAGCAATCGCTCGCTCGACAAGCTGTAGTAATCGAATACCGTCTCGGCTTTGTCGCCATCGCCGAACGTCCGCTTCACGTGCTTGAGCGCGAGGCCGTAGTCGGTTAGCCGCGGCTGAAGCAAATCGGTGAGGTCAGTTCCCTTTGGTCTGGATGCTCCATCGGTGGACTCGAGTCCACCGACAAAGATTGTATTCACTCGATCAGGCACATCGAGCGCTTCCTGCACCGCCTCTAGCGCGACGTAGGCATTTCGCGGCGAGAGCTGGCTCGGCTGCAATCCAAATCGGCCGAGTCCTTCGGCCGGGATGATTTCGATGAGCTTCAACTCCGCGAGGCTGGCGGTTTGACCACCTCTCCGACCAAGCGGACTGTCGGCCGGCACCTGATCGGCTTTGCCGAAGCGCACGACGAGGTTGTCGCCAACTTTCACGCTCAATTCTTCGGCCAGCGGCGCGTTGATAATGATCTCGTCATGCGCCGGCGCATGCTTCGGTCGCTGCCGGGCCGCTTCCAAGTCCCAAAACTCAGGCTCACTGCCAACAACCAACACGCCCGCCGCCAACCTCCTTTCATTCATGGACTCGGTTTGCACCGTCGCCGCTGGAAATAGGATGGCAGGCGTTGCGGAGGAGTAAGACGTCTTGAAATCTTGATTGGCGGCCAGCTCTGTGGCTAATTCCTGCCGAAAGAACCGATCGAGCACAAGCAACTCATCGATTTTGCCGAGCCGGTCCAGAACCAAATGCCGCAGGCTGCCACGGACCGAATCGCCAATGATCAGCGCTCCAGTGAGCACGGCTGTTGCCGCCGCGACGCCCAACGCCACAGCAACATGGATGCGCCAGTGATGTCGTAGGGACGCCAGAATAACGCGAGCATTGGTCATTGGTGCCTGGTCATTCAGTGGTTCCAAGTTTTGACGGTCATTGGCCACCGCCGACCTTGCGTCGGCGGTGCCATGACTGAATCGCTACAGCGCATTTACAACTCACTAAGCTAATCTCCGCATCCCGCCGCGCCGCGGCGGGATGATTTTAGGATCGGCGTCGTAGCTTGCAGTCGTCGCTCCACCGGCACAGGGCCGGCGGCGGCGAGAAATTGGAAGTACTGTCATTGTTCATTCATTTTCAATCGCCCATCGTCAATCTCAAATCGCCGCTCAAACCGCTGCGCCAGCTCCAAGCTGTGCGTCACCACCAGCAGCATCGTTTGTTCTTCACGCTGTATTTCGATGAGCAGTTCGCCGATCGCCGCCGCACTCTTGCGATCCAAATTGCCCGTCGGCTCATCCGCCAGCACCAATTGCGGCTTAAGCAATAGCGCCCGCGCGACACCTGCCCGTTGCCGCTCACCCCCCGACAGTTCCGCCGGTCGATGCTCCAGTCGCTCGGCCAATCCAACCCGTCCCAGCAAGTATTTCGCCCGCTCCACCGCTTCCGCCGACGGCGATCCCTCCGCCATCGCCGGAATCAGCACATTTTCCAGCACCGTAAGCTGCGGCAGCAGATAATGATCTTGAAACACAAAACCAATATGCCGATTGCGAAACTCAGCAAGCTGCTTTTCGCCCAGCGAAAACGGTTCGACACCGCTCAGCCGCACGCTGCCGCCGCTCGGCGTATCCAGCGTCCCCACAATAAACAACAACGTACTCTTCCCCGATCCACTCGGCCCCAAAATCGCTGCATTCTGCCCCCCGCTCAGCGCCAACGAAACATCCCGCAGCACCACCAACGGCTCAGAGCGAGTGGGAAACGTCTTACTCAAATGCTCGACAACCAGTTCAGGCATTATCCGCGTCCATCCGCGTTATCCGCGGTCCTTACCTGGCTTAGCAATCCCAACGCCCCCAATCCATAAAAAGTATATTCCACATCGTGCGCCGGATCCCACTCCGCTCCGCGAAACCCGCCTTTATCCAATTCCAGCGATGCCGCAAACCGCCGCACAGCCTCGACATCAATCTCCGCGGTTCCACTCAAATCCTGCAGCGTCAGCAACCCCGTGAACGTACTCAGCAAGTCTGCAATCGGAATCCGCGTGTTCGCCCGCAACCCGCCTTCGTCCGTCTGCATCTCCGCCAAGAAATCAATCGTATCCAGCCGCGTCGTTTCATCCAGTGCGCCCAAAATCCGCAAGCAACCAATTGCCGCCGCCGTCGGATTCGTCCCTGCCCGCTTACTCGCCCGAATTTCGCGAAACCCGCCGTCCTCGCATTGCTGCGAGCGAACAAACGCCACGATCTGTTCCGGCTCTCGCGGCGATTGGTCCACAAGCTGCTGACAGAGCAGCACCAAAAACGTGTGATAC
>DASXLL010000166.1:0-2021 GCA_036496265.1 Pirellulaceae bacterium
GGGAGGCGCCATGCCGGCATCAAACGCTTCTTTCCACCGCGCTGCGCATAAGCACCAGCGATCGCCTGGCTTGAGTCCGGGAAACTCGAATTCCGGCCTCGGCGTGCTCAGATCATTGCCCGCCGACTTGGAGAAGCGCAAAAACTCCCGAGTCATCTGAGCGCAGACGACGTGTAGGCCGTCGTCTCCCGGGCCGGTTTCGCAGCATCCAGTGCGATAGAACCCAGTCATCGGCGATTCGCAGCACGTTTCGAGCGTTTCGCCGAGCACATTTTTGCCGCGGGACATGAGCGACCTCGGAGCGGGAGGAGCAGTGGAGTCTCCCGTCAAGGTAGCAGTAAATGAAGCGTGAGAAAAGAAGTATCAGCGAGCCTCCCACGTGAGTGGGGGGAGAAGCCGGCAAACACTCCCCCCACTTACGTGGGAGGCTCGCAAGAGTATACTGATTAATAACTGTTTGCCGGAATGTTTTCGCCGCCACCCTTCGTGACCAAAGCGACGAGAATGTTGATGTCGATGCCGGCTTTCAGCGTGTGCACGCTGCCGTCGGCGAAGCAGACATTGGCGAGCCCCGAGTGGAAGCTATAGATGTCGCCGTTCAAATTGTCGCAATTGATGACGCACTTGCCGGTTGCGGTCGCGGCACTTGCGCCGGAGGTGGCCGGGTCTGTCGCCGCCGGATCAGTCCCCGTCACGGTCAAACGATTGTCCGAATCGGCCCAGATGCCGCCGGTGCCGTTCGACGGATAGGGGTAAGCGATGCCATTGACCCATTGCTGATCGCGGCCGCCAGCTTCAGAGAAGAAGACGGTGTTGCTCGTGCCGTCGGTGATATCCAGAATGGGTGTCTTACCGTTCTGCCGTAACGCGCCTTTGCTTCCTTCACCCGCCCATGGCATGGTGATGAGCGGGTTCTTGAAACTGATTTCGGCGCCAGAGGCGTTCTTGAGCGTCTTCACCTGCGCGAGCGGGGCGTAGTCGGATGACCAACCAGTCACGTTCACGTTGCCGCTAGTGGGATAGACGGCGCCTCCCAAAACGTTCGTCGTCGCGCCCGGTGAACTCGGGGGAGCAAAGGCCGGATTGCCGCCGGTGATGTACTTGGATTGATAAGTGACATTGCTGGCCGATGGCGACGACGGGCACCGATAAATGCTCACTTGTTGCAGCAAGACAGTGGTGTTGGCGGGATCGCACCAATCGAGGCCAAACATATATTGTTTGGCCACGGTGCCTTGTTCGACATAAGGCAGGATGTTCACCAGCGTCGAGCAGCGGCCCTGAGTCCCGCCCTGATCGCCGAGCGTCGCCACGTACCCGTTTTGCCAGGGGATATAAGGCATCTGCGAATTGTTTTTGGTGATGGCGTTGTACGGGAAGCCGCCATTGGCCGATTCGTAATTGTGGCAGGCGAGTCCGATTTGCTTCAGGTTGTTTTGGCATTTCATGCGGGCCGCCGCCTCGCGGACTTTCTGCACGGCTGGCAGCAATAGCCCGATCAGAATCGCGATAATCGCGATCACGACAAGCAATTCGATGAGCGTAAAACCACGTTTGCGAGCCGAGAGAGTGCGCCGCATGATCGGTCTCCTGAAGCCCCACGGACCGGCGAACAGTCGCCGGCGTTTGCTGTTCCACGTGCGGTTGTGAGGCCAGGGTTACCGGGACGGAGAGGAATTGCCAGCGCACTCATCGTGCTTTCCCATCAAATTCGCGCGGTCTACGCGCTTCGTTCACGAGTTCTTCACAAAGCAGGAGCTGATTCGGCAACTACCGTTGGGCCATGAGATAGCCGCGGAGGTCGCCGAGCAATCGATCGCAGCGGTCGTGCCAGCGCGAATCGAATGGCAGAGCACCGCTGAGCGCGCGAAAGACGACGGCGACCGTCAACTGATTGGGATGCCGGGGATCGATCTTGCGCATGTACAAGTCAATGGCGACGGGGTCGATCGGCGGCGGCGCCTTGGGATCGGGAAGCGGCGTTTTTCGCAACCAGGAGAAGAGTCCTTTTGGTTTCTCCT
>DASXLL010000167.1:0-4063 GCA_036496265.1 Pirellulaceae bacterium
TTGTGTGCAATTGGCATAACAGTCGGCTTTGTAAATTACGCAGTCGCGGCCCGGGCGCGCGGCCGGCGACGAATTTCCGTTCGTTTTGCGTTCACTCCCAAAACACCCGCCGCCAAAAACAATCCCAGCGACATCAGCAAGAGCCACCAGCGGTTCCAACCAAACTGAAGCACAGTCATCACGATCAACACGTTCGCGAGCGACAGTGGAATCAAAACCTTCCATGTCAGCCCCATCAATTGGTCGAAGCGGAACCGAGGGATTGTCCAGCGAATTAACATAATCACTAAAATCACCGCGCAGACTTTCGCCAAGAGCACACCAATCTTTACCAGCCAAGCGCCGGTATAAGCACTTTCGGGCGTCGCGATCCAAGGAAAATGCCAACCGCCGAAGAACAGAATAATCGTCAAGAAACTGATTGTCACAACGTGCGTGTACTCGCCAAGGAAGAACAGAACGAATCGCAATCCGCCGTATTCGGTATGGTAACCACCGATCAGCTCTTGCTCGCATTCAGGCAGGTCAAACGGCAAGCGGTTTGATTCGGCGAGCGCGCTTGTGAAAAAAATCAGGCAGGCCAGCGGCTGATACCAGACGTACCAGCCGAGGATGCCCGCGCTGGCCTGCTGATTTAAAACGTGCTCCAAGTTGAGCGTTCCGCCCAACAGCGCCACCCCGAGCACCGACATGCCTAGCGGAATCTCGTAACTGATAACCTGAGCACTCGCGCGCAGGGAACCGAGCGCGCTATACTTGTTATTCGAGGCCCAGCCACCGAGGATCACGCCGTAAACCGCCAGGCTGGTAATCGCAAAAATAAATACGATGCCAATATCGACATTCGGCGCGATAATGAATCGTATCCAAGCGGGCGCCTGGTCGACCGGGCCGAACGGCACGACGGCAAAAGCCATCAGCGTCGTGAAGACAGAAATCGTCGGCGCGATCATGAATAGGAATGGATCCACGTTCGACGGCGAGATGTCTTCTTTGAGCAAGATCTTGATCGCATCAGCGATCGGCTGTAGTAACCCAAAGGGCCCGACGCGGTTCGGACCGATGCGGTCCTGCATCCGGGCCGACACTTTCCGCTCAGCCAGCACCAAATAGGCGCAAGCCCCCTGAATCGCGCCTACCGCGACGGCAATCGTGATCAGTGTTACTAACAACTCATTCATGGCTGCCGTTTAAGCTCACCCCAAGCTCACCCAACTCGCCGACTGTCAGTGCCGCAAGCGCCGGTATGTTCTGCGCCATCTCACGCAGCATAGCGGCGGGCTGATACATGCCGCGTCGTGCTGCGAGTTCCCAAAGTATGCGACCGTCCGGTCGAGCCTCTCCTGGTCCGTGAATTCCGCGGTGAATCTCCTGTGCAAGCCCGGCATGGTTCACAAAAGTTCCATCGCGCTCGGCAAATGACCCGCCGGCCAGCACAAAATCCGCGCGCCGGCTCGCAGCCGACTGCAAAATATCTTGCACGATGACCAGCTTCGTCTTATCGAGAGCCGCCGCCTGTTCCTCGCTAATCCAGCCCGCCGGATCGCCGCCCACAAGATAAATCGCGGCAAAGTCCCCCGACGCAGTTCGACCGAGCACATCGCCCATCGGCACCACGCCGCCCGCGAAGTGCTGCAGGATAATCTCCACGCCGCGCCGATTCGGGCATTTCTCCGCCCTAATCGTAAACTTCGTCGGTTCCAGCGGCTTGCCACGAAGATCCTTCGGATATCGATCGTCTTCCCCCGCAATTCGCACTGGCCCGAGCGCGAGGGTAACATTCGTCGACAACGACTTCATGTAACCCGCCAGCAGATACGCTTCTTCCAGTGTCATCCATGGCGAGAGCACTGCGGCGAGACCTTTGCGCGGATCTTTCGCCGCCGCGGCCAGTGCCGAATGCACGGCCGGCAACACGACGTCCCAATCTTGCGAAATAACGCGTCCGCCCCGTTCGCGCTGCTCGGGAATCGCGAGCCGCTCGGCCGCCTGCAAGTACTTCCAGCCGAAGCGTCCTTCGTCGCACATAAAATCGCCCTGCGCCTGTGGATTGGATCGCGGCCGCAGTCGGAAGACGGTGTCATTGTTCTGATCGACGTGGACGCTGCATCCGGTGCTGCAGCTCGGGCAAACGCTCGGCGCCGATTGGAGCCACCAAACTCGTTGCTTATACAGAAAGTCCTTGCTGCAGAGTGCGCCAACCGGACACAAATCCACGACGTTCCCCGCCAGCTTGTTGTTGCACGGATGGCCGGGGAAGGTATCGATCTCTTCGTGCGTACCGCGTCCGATCACCTGCAATTCGGCAGTGCCGCTGATCTCCCGCGTGAAACGCACGCATCGGCTGCACATAATGCAGCGATCGGTAAAGAGCGTGATTTGGTCGCCGATGTGGTCCTTATCCGGCTTGAGATTTTTCGGCTCCTGCAAGCGGCTATAGCTGCGGCCGTATTTGTAACTGTAGTCCTGCAAGTAGCATTCGCCGGCTTGGTCACACGTGGGGCAATCGAGCGGATGATTCAAGAGTAGGTATTCGAGCGTCGCCTGTCGTGCAGCCTTCACCTTTTCGCTATTCGCGACTATTACCGTGCCGTCTTTCACCGGCTGCTGGCAACCGGGAACCAGCTTCCCCTCCATTGCCACTGTGCCATCGGGCTTTTTCTGCCCGATTTCCACCAGGCACATGCGACAGCTCGCCACGACGGACAACGCCGGATGCCAACAATATGACGGAATCTCCACCCCTGACCGCTGAGCAGCCTGGATGCAATTCAGGCGCTCCTCAGCGCCGATCTCCACCGGCTCGTTATTGACGTAAACAGTTGGCATGAAGACTCGATGTCAAATATCAGTGGGCCGCCATCAATTGCTGCGCCGGCGTCACGGTCCGTTGTTTGGTGCGAATGTAGTCTTCGAATTCGCCGCGAAACTTTTTGATTGCGTTTTTCACCGGCCAGGCCGCTCCGTCCGACAGGCCGCAAATCGTCGTGCCCGGAATAATCCCCATGGACGCGGCCACTTCGTAAAGCAGATCCAAATCCTCGATCTGCCCCTCGCCGATGCGAATCCGCTCCAAGATACGCGTCATCCAGCTTGTTCCCTCGCGGCACGGCGTGCACTGTCCGCACGACTCGTGCGACATGAATCGACAGCAGTTATACAACACGTCGACCATGCTTGTCTGGTCGTCGACCACGACGACCGCAGCGGTGCCCAAACCCAGGCAGCCCGCACGTCCCGGCCCGGCAAAATCGAGCGGCGTATCGAGCTCGTCCGCCGATAGAAATCCCATGCTGATTCCGCCCGGCACGACGGCCTTCGCCTTACGGCCCTTCCACACGCCACCACCGTGCTCGTCGATCAACTCGCGGGCTGTCACCCCCAGCGGCAATTCGACGCAGCCCGGCTTGTTCACGTGCCCACTGATACAATAGAGCTTCGGCCCGTAACTCCCCGGATCGCGCGGGTTCTTTGGATCGGGCGGCACGCCCATCGACTTAAACCAAGCCACGCCCCGATTCAAAATATGTGTCACGCAGCAAAGCGTCTCGACGTTGTTCACGATCGTCGGCTTGCGAAACAATCCCTCAACGGCCGGAAATGGTGGTTTGATCCGCGGCCACGCCCGCTTGCCTTCCAGGCTTTCAATCAATCCCGTCTCTTCGCCGCAAATATAGGCGCCTGCTCCTCGATGTAGATAGACGTCGAGATTGAAATCGGTGCCCAGGATGTTTTTGCCGAGCAGCCCGGCCGCGTAGCACTCGTTGATCGCGGCCTCGAGCACACGATAACTGCGGCCATATTCGTATCGCAAATAGATATAGGCGGTGCGAGAACGAATGGCATGGCAGGCGATTGCAATCCCTTCGAGCAGTTGATGTGGGTCCTGCTCCATGAGAATGCGGTTGTTGAAAGTGCCGGGCTCGCTCTCATCCGCATTGACGCACAGGTAAATCGGCCCCGGATGGTCCTTGGGCAAAAACGACCACTTGACGCCGGTCGGAAAGCCGGCGCCACCCCGGCCGCGCATGCCGGCGTCCTTGACGACCGCCTGTACCTTGAG
>DASXLL010000168.1:0-2453 GCA_036496265.1 Pirellulaceae bacterium
AGTGTGAGACGAATAATTGCACTCGATGATCCGGCATCTCAAAAGTTCGCGGAACTCATCAGGCAACGGGTTCAGGGGCTCGTCGGCGATTTACCGATTGTAAGGGTGTCCGACATAAGAGCCAATCTCGCAGGGCATATCGAAACAGTAGGAGCCACGATAGTGGTGGCATCTGCCGTTGCGAGCGGGCGCACGCTTCTATCAGTGTCGCAAATGCTGCGAAAGATACAGCCCAATGAACTGATCACGTACATCGTGGGTTTGACTAGGCCCAAAACAAGCGAGCCCGGATTGCGAGTTTTGCCATTCTTCTCTGCGCGGACCGCGGGCCCGGCAGCCGTTGGCTGCTTGATTGAGGATCGGGTTTGTTTGCGTGATGATTCGGCTTCTTTTCTTGGTTGGGCGCCGCGGGTTGACCGGAGCATCCGGACTCCGGCTTCAGATGGTACTTGTTAGCAGCGTAACGGCAGGGCGAGTTGGTCGAGCAAGCGGAAGAACACGGGCTGCCAACGATTCCACGACAGCAGCCGATAAACGATCCGCCGGCTTGTGCGAATGATTTGCGCGGGAACGTTAATCAGCGCCTGCCGGAAGGTCGCAAAGTCCATTCGCAGCAACGTCTGCTTTTCCTCGCGGCGTTGTTCGACCCGGCGGCCGCGTTCAGGAAGCAATAACGCCGCCCAGGCCTTTAGGCTCCAAGCCAGCCCGGCCATCACCATGTAGGCCCAGTTGCTCAGCAGATTATCGACCGGGGCCGTCAACGCCCGGACGCCGTTTTTGAGTTGCTCGATGAGGTTCTCCTGATTGCAGCGGCCGTTGGCCTTCCGCACGATATTTTCGGCGGAGTGCCGGCGATTGTTCGTGATGTAAAAGAAGCAGCGATGTTTCTTGAACAACTCGCCCTGAACCGATTCGTCCAGATCCTTCCAGACCACGATTACGCGATAGGTCTTCCCGCACTTGGTCGGCCGATAAGGGAACTCCGCCACATGTTCCTCTCTCAGCCGGATGTTCTTGTAGCCGCGCGCTTCGACAATCCGCTCTTTCACGTTGTCGGGCTTTTGGCGCGGCTGGCCGCGCGATTGCGGCTTGGGCCGCCGCAGGGGCTTCCAGGCGGAATCCGGCAACTTTTCCGCCAATTCGTAGAGGTTGGGCATCGCGTCGATGCCGAAGATGAACTCGACCAGTTGCTCGTCCCAACGGTCCAGTCGCTCACTCTGCGTGAAGTCGGTATCGCCGCGGAGCAAGATCCGCCGGAAGCCTGCTCGGCGGCAGAGTGCGACTGCAAGGTCAAAATAGGTAGCGGCGTTCTCGTGGCTCGGGCGATTGCCGCTGCGGTTGAGCAGATAAAGCGGCTCGTTCGTGTTGGCCAGCGAGATCAGCAGCGGATGGTAGCCCCACTCACCTTTGTAACTGATGTCCATCCCCTGCTTGCACTCGCCGTCGGTCTCGACGATCGTCCCGTCGCCGTCGATGGTCGCCTCGTCGAAGAATTCCTCCGGCTGCTGGCGCCACACCGTCAGCCGAGCCTCGTTGATCGTCTCCTGCAAGAGATGAATGTCCCAGGCGTCGAATCGCCGGCAGAAGTCGCCGGCGGTCGTGGGGTCGGGGATTCGCCGGGCACCCAAGGCGTCGAGATAGACCTCGTTAGTCCGCAAGAGTTCCAAATGTTCCAAGCACGTGCCGCCGGCCAGCGCGTTGTAGGCGATGTTGAGCACGTGGTCCGACTCGTGGTAGGGCATGTTAAGCTTCAACAGCTTGACGCGCCGGTTGATCGCCTCGTCCAAGCCCAACGCTTTGACCAAGCAATGGATCACCCCGATTCCACCGGCCGAGATCGCCCGACTTCGCTCCGCCAATTCATAGCGAAT
Organism: Pirellulaceae bacterium; assembly: GCA_036496265.1. GTDB lineage: Bacteria > Planctomycetota > Planctomycetia > Pirellulales > Pirellulaceae > CAYLLN01. Next base: position 1,872 of record DASXLL010000168.1, read on the forward strand.
GTTGCTGGCAGTTATCGCCGGGCGATCGCAACCTTGAGTATTGCGATTGTCCAACCGCCGCTCGATCCGCCGCTTGTAACGGGCCAATCCTTGTCGTATCGTGGCGTTCACTCGAAAACCTCCTTGTGCTTGGCGAATGCACCGTTTGACAATCCATTAAACGCCGCTGCACGCCGAGAGTTTTCGAGTTTTTTCATGCCGCCAGCAAAATCTCCGATTCCGGGTTCGCTTGGCTAAGGACTAGGCGCTTCGCGCCGTTAACAAAAGGGAAAAACCATGATTCGGCCGTCTTTCGGTTTGGCAATTGTCGTGATATTGGCTCTTTCAGTCTCACTCGCTCACGGTCAGCGTCGCGAAAGCGGTAGCACAAAATCGCGCGAAGGTGAACCAAAGAGTGGGACTTCCGCGCAGCGCGAATCTGGGGGGAAGGAAAGTAAGCAGCCCGGCCATGAATCCTCAAGCGAGCCGCAAGCGACGCGCGACTCAAAATCGGGCGGCACCAGCGCTCCGGGCGGAGAATGGTCCGAACGCACGCATGGGGGCAAACAGTCAAACTCGCAGCCCGGCAATCACAACGAAACT
>DASXLL010000169.1:0-1996 GCA_036496265.1 Pirellulaceae bacterium
TAATGTCGTGATAAGCATCCGGGACTCGAGCGCTGACGCGATCTTAGTATTTGCACCGGACGGAACTGAGAGCACGTTTGCTACTGACCACAGTAACCCCCTGGGAATAGCTTTTGACCCTTCGGGCAATCTTTTGTGCCCGAACTAAGATTATTACCAGGCCCTAACAAGGCGCTGCAGCGAACCGCCGCCCCGCTTTGCATTTTTTCGGCTTGATGATATTGAACGTCACTGTTGCATTTCAACGTCCCGCTCGGCGGCGGTGGCTGAGCTTGATCGTTAGGCGGCATCACACTTTTCGCGGTTAGCAAAAACAAACGACAAAGCAGAAAAAGGAAATATTATGAATGGCAAACCTGATTCGATTATAAAGACAATAGTTCTCGTCCACGGTGGCTTCGTGGATGGCTCCGGATGGGAAGAAGTCTACAAAATCCTCAAGAAGGACGGCTACACCGTCAGCGTAGTTCAGAATCCAACGATATCGCTCGCGGACGATGTGGCCGTAACCAAGCGCGTTCTGGCCACGCATGGCGGTCCCGTGATTCTCGTTGGCCACTCCTACGGCGGAGCGGTAATCACAGAAGCCGGCAATGATCCAAAGGTCGCAGGGCTTGTTTATATCACCGCCTTTGCGTTGGATAACGGCGAGTCGGTGTCAGCGCTTATCAAAGACGCTCCGCCTGGCGCGCCCGTGCCGCCGATATTGCCACCGCAGGATGGATTTCTGTTTCTCGACAAGGCGAAGTTCCGCGCCTCATTCGCCGCCGACGTGGACGCTGAAAAGGCCGCGTTCATGGCCGACTCTCAAGTCCCGTGGAGTGTCGACGCACTCAGTGGCACGATCAGTCAGGCGGCATGGAGAACCAAGCCGAGTTGGTATTTGATCGTGACCGAGGACAAGATGATTCCGCCACCGGCGCAGCATTTTATGGCCAAGCGCGCGGGTTCGACAGTCGTCGATGTCGCGGGTAGTCACGCGATCTATGTGTCGCAGCCAAACGCCGTTGCAAAGCTGATTGAGAACGCCTCTAAAGGAGCGAACAAAAAAGCCGGTTCCTAGTATTTGTCGTTTTCATTCGGTGATCTCCTCACGACACTGCCGCCTAACCGATCGCTCCAGCCAACGGCTCAACTACGTCATGTATTCGCTGTCGATGTTAGCCAGCGTGATTCAACTCGCTGCCACTTGCGCGCACCGGAGCCGTGGCTGAGCTTTTTCTCGTTAGGGCACAATGAGCAGACGAACACCGGGAGCGATTTAATGGGCAGACGTTGGCTGTTTCCCATGTCGAGCAGGACGGTGCGGCAGACCTTGGCGGCAGCCGGAGTGATTACCTCCCTGGTGTTTGTCGGCATGCAGATCCGGGAAAGCAACATCCAGGCGCGGGCAGCGGCATACCGGGAGATTGGGATTTCGACCGCGGAATTCCACCGAGGCTTCAACGCCCGGATGAATCGATTGGCGACGGAATCCGCCCACCCGGAGGCCGTGAAACGCTGGACCCTCGAGGACTGGGAAACCATGGAGCGGATATTCACCGCCGACCTTCGCATGCTGGAGATGATTCTACTTCAGGTAGAGCAGGGCCTGCTCCCCCCAGACGCTGTGACTCGGCTCGGATACAACTGGGGTCCGATCTTGAGCAACCCTGCTATGGCGTGCCTCTGGCCCGAGCTGCGAACGCAAGTCGGATCGTCAGCCCGCAAGTTCATCGAAGATTCCACGCCCGAGGCCGATCGCCTGCCCTGCCGACTCGACCTTCAAGCCCTCCGCGACGAGACCATACTTGGCCCGAAGAAGAAGGACTGAACACATCCGCTTGGAATCTAACCTGATACCTAACCAAGCGATGGAGCCAACCCAGCCACTTGTGTTACATCTGCGGCGAAATCCAAGCTTTTGCTTCAAGTGGCTGGGTGGCTTATCTCTTTTTCGTTAGGTCGTTCGGCCGCCCGATGGACAGCGGATCACAGCTTTGTTAGGAGAAGGGGC
>DASXLL010000170.1:0-25028 GCA_036496265.1 Pirellulaceae bacterium
AAGTCTCACACTATGATCTGGCCGCGACGGTAGAATCTATCAACGAACGTCCACGGAAATGTCTCAATTACCAAACTCCCAGCGAGGTTTTCTTCGGTAATTCCAACTCTCGCCGTTGCGATTGAGATTGGATCGTGCCGATTTCGACTTTCGTGCTTCGGATTTCCAGCTAATGCTCGCTGCCGCCCTCCTCTCTCTCGCCGCCTTCCACCAAGTCGATCTCCCCGCCGCCAAACCCGTTCCTCGGATGCAAGTGCTTCCGCTCCCGGGCGACGAAGCGAGTGTGACCTGGAACGGACGCGAAATCTCGCGCTATTACTTTGGTAAAGACCTGCATCGCCCGTTTCTCTATCCACTGGTGGGCCCCAGCGGCAAATCGCTGACGCGAATGGGCCATCCGCGCGATCCCAACGGCCATAGCCATCACAACTCCATGTTTGTTTCACACCACATCGTCGGCGGCGTCGGCTTTTGGAACGACAACAAGTCGAGCGAAGGTCGCATCGTGCATCAAAAAGTGCTCCGCTACGAAGATGCGGATGATGAGGCTCTGATTGAAGTGCAAAACGCCTGGGTCGATGGCGCTGGCCGCGGCAAAACACTGCTGGAGGAAAAACGAGTCATGCACTTTCGCCCGCAAACCGACGGCCAGTGGCTGCTCGTTCTCGATCTGACTTTTTCCGCGCCGAAAGAACCCGTCACACTCGGCAAAACCAATTTCGGCTTTACCGGTGTTCGCATGGCCAAGACCATCGGCGTCAACGACGGCGGCGGCATGATCCGCAACAGCGAAGGGGCGATCAACGAGCCCCAAGTCCACGAGAAGCGCGCTCGCTGGTGCGACTACTCCGGACGAATTACCAATTCTGCCGCCGAGGGCATCACGCTCCTCGACCATCCACAAAACCCCAGTCACCCCACCACCTTCCACGTCCGCAACGACGGTTGGATGGGCGCCGCCTTCAACTTCGCCGAACCCTGGACGATCGAGCCTGGCAAGCCGCTGCATTTGCGCTACGGCTTATGGATTCACGCCGGCGTGCCAACCGCAGCCGCGATCGACGAGCAGTTCGCTGCCTTTGCCAAAATTCCATAGGGTCGGCCGTCCTCACCAGAACCTGGAAGGGCGAGGCTCCCGCCGACCCTGAATCATCTGGTGAGTATTTGAGCTTTCACATGCGAGTTTTTAGCCGGCTCAAAAAGGGATTCAGGCGGCGACGCCGGCTATTATACTGCCGACCGCTCTACTGCTCACGCGAGGCGAAAAGATCATTCGCTATGTATGCCGCACCGTTGACACTTGCCATCGCCGGTTTGTTGGTCTTCACGCCGTCGATTGCACGAACAGCAGATGACACGGCAGACGAATTGAAACAGCTCGCGGGCCGCTACGAGACGACCTTCACCAACAATGCGGGAACCGTTTTTCGTATTGTCATGGAAATCGATGGCGACAAGCAAGTTGCGACCACGTACGACGATGTAGGGAACGTCGTAATTGCCCACACGGCCACCATTAAAGTGGAAAAACGCGGTCCCGTCCGTGTGTTCTCGTACTTTAATGTGATAGTTCTAGCAGGCCCGCATAAGGGGGAAAAACACTTCGAAACGGTTTCCTATATCTATCGCGCCGACGACAAAAGCTTCACCGAAGTGTGGGGCATGCTTGAGAACGACCCAAGTGCGCCGCGAATTTTGATTTGGAAGCGGCTTACAGCCACGAAATAGGAGCTCGATCGAGCAACCGCAAGTCACCTACTCACCTACTCACCTACTCACCTACTCACCTACTCACCTACTCACCTACTCACCGCCCCAACAAAAAACCCCGCAAAGCTTTCCGCTCCGCGGGGTTCTGGATCATCCCGGCTAACTGCTGATGTTTAGTGGTTATACATCGTGCGGCGATCTTTGAAGTCGAGGAACCACCAACCGTCGTCCCATTCCATCGTCACTTTCCGCCAGCCGAGCGGCACTTGCGGGTAGGGATAGAATGGGCCGATGTACGGCCAGGCGGTTGGTGAATATTGCTTCGGATACGTCACCGCGGCATAGTTCGGGTGAGCCGCGTACGACGGCCAGGCATAACCCGGCATCTGCGGATGGTCGTAGCGGGCCGGGGCAATCCCTACACCGCTGCCGGGCAAATACATTGGCTGCGGGCCGCCAACCGCGCCACCGGGGCCGGCCGGGCCATAGCCAACCGGACCCATCGAGCTCGCCGGGGCCACCGCCAGCGGAACTTGCGGCTGCGGCCCATAAACCGGGACCATATAGGGCATCCCCATCGGCATCATTGCCATCTGCGGGTAACCACCAGGCAACGGCTGCGGGGCATAGCCACCGGGCAGCGGCTGCGGAGAACCGGCTGCCAAGACGCTCTGCGGCACATTGGCGATTGGTTGGGCAGCTTGGACCACGCCCGAGCCAATGGGAGCCGCGCCAATAGCCTTCGCGACATCCTGAGTCGCGGAAGCTGGCTGCAGGCCACCGGACTTCGACTCTTCCGAGTTGTTCTTGCCGTGAACGGCGTTCATTAGCGTCTTGCTCACACTGTTGAGCATGGAGTTCTGAGCGACACCGTGCTGAGGCTGCGAGAGCTTCTTCGGCGGCTGTGGATTGGCAGCCACTTGTTCGGCGACCGGCATCGCGATCGGCTGCAGCGCCGGAAGTGGAACGAACTCTTCAACGCGCGGCTGTGGCTTCGCTTCCACAACGGCCTTCGCTTCAACGGCGATTGGCCTGGCTTCGACGGTGACCGGTGTAGCGGGCGCGGCCGGCGTCGGCGGCAGCTCGACTTCTGCCACGGGGGCGGGCTGGCTGGCCTGTTCGATCGGCATGGCCGGAATCGACCTAAGCGATTCAATCGGCGTCGCCGGAATGCTGATTGACGGGAGTGCCGCGGTAAATGCCGGGGCAGGCGCGGCATGCGCCGGAGCAGCCGGCGGTTTGGTCTGCTGTACGGGTAGGAAGGAGGGCAGCGAAACAACAGGCTTGGCGGCGACAGCCGGCTTGGCAGCCGCGGCGTTGACCGTCAAGTCGTTGACGACTTGCTTGACACCGGGCACGCGCCGGGCCAGATCGAGGGCCCGCGCCTGCTGCTGCTCGCTCGACACGCGGCCTGAAAGCCAGACCGTGCCTTCATCGACTTGCAGGTCGATGCTGAAAGCCTTCAGCGTTCCGGCTTTCTTCTCGGCCTGCAGCTTTTCGACGATCTGCTGAGCGATCTGCTGGTCGTCGCCATAAACCGCGACTGGACCTAGCGCGGTAAGTGACAACAGGGCCAGCCGTAAACAATAACGTCGCATGGGTCCCCCCTCCTGAGGTTGACTGCGTTGTTTCTCTCGCCAGCGGGCGCGTCGCGGACCAACCGCGGGGTCATTTGGCGGTCCGTCGCCCTCAAGCGTCTATGTGCAATCCTGGGTCGGGCAGCGGCGGAGGGGGCGAGTGGCGAAGAGCGGCGAAGCGCGATAAACGCACCGTCTGCCGCTGGCTTGGCCCCCCGGCGCAAGCTCGTAACGAGCACAACTACCCGTAATTACTTGTCGGAATCCTGTCCTGCCGGACGGAAGGTTTTTTTCGATTTTGCCGTGCTTCCCGAACGTGCCAAAGGCACCGATAGCACCGATTCAACCGATTACACGGTAAGGTTTAACGGCTACAGAGACTTTGTTGCCAGCAGACGTCAACCGTTCGTCGAGCCGGGAGCAAACTTGGTCCCGGTGAATCGCCAATTCGCCGCACCATCCTTCCGAAACCTCGTCTGCTGCCAGCCGAAAAACAAACAACCTCGCTAGCTCAAATCGCGTAAAATTCAAACATGATCCGCTGCCCCATCTGCGAGAAACAATTCGACCCCGCCGCTAGCGACGCCATGCCGTTTTGCAGTCGCCGCTGCCAGCAAATCGACCTCGGTCGCTGGCTCCGCGAGGTCTATTCTGTTCCCGTCGAGCGCAACCCTGATGACGAAGAAGGCCGGGAGCCTAGCGACGAACCGCCGAACTAAGGCAAGCCGCCAGCACCAATCTGCTATCCTGCATTGACTACACCGTTGATTCTGGGAACCTCCGATGACCGACCCCGCAGGCCAGCTCCGCCGCATCGCCTGGGACGAAGTATTCCCCTGGCTCATCATCTTCCGTTGCTTTCGAATCGCGATCTCGCCTTCGCTGCTGGCGCTAGCAACCGTCGCGGTGCTCATTAGCCCGCTCGGCTGGCAATTGTCCGCCAAGTTGTTTTTATCGACGGAAGCCCTAGAGCGTCAGCTTCCGCACTCCCATCTTGTCGAAGCGTTGCCCCCGGCTATTCAGTCCTGGCTGCCGTCGGTTACGGAGAACCCCTTCTTTGCAACCTATCTCGAGCTCGCCGAACCGCTGGCCCGGCTCTTTCGACTCGAATTCACGCTGTCCGAGACTGCTTTCTATTTCTGCGGCTTACTGTGGACGATGGCCATCTGGTCCTTTCCAGCCGGCGTCATCACGCGCCGCGCGATCGTTCAACTGGCCACCGACGAACCACTCGGCATCGGCTCCGCCGCAATGTTTGCCGGCAGCAAATACGCCTCGTATTTTCTAACCCCATTTTATCCGCTGCTCGGTCTCGTTTTATTAGCCCTTCCAATCGCCTGCTTGGGCCTCGTTGTATGGCTGCTGCCTGGAATTGGCGCCGCGCTGGCCGGTGTTTCCTGGCTCCTTGTCATCGTGGCCGGTGCCGCCGCCATGTGGCTCGTCGGTGGCCTCATGCTCGGCTTTCCTCTCATGTGGCCCACCATCAGCGCCGAGCGCGATGGCGACCCCTTCGAAGCATTTAGCCGTTCCTATGCCTATGTCTATGGCAAGCCGCTGCACTATTTCTTCTATGCCATCGTCGCCGCCCTGTTCGGCGCACTGTCGTTCATCGTCGTGCTGCTCGCGGTCGTGATCGTGCGTGAATTTGGCTTTTGGGCCCTGAGTTGGGGCACCGGCGGGCCGCTTGCCGAACAGTTGCGATCGGACGTGACAAGATTTCTGGAAGTGGGCGAGTTTGATTCGACCCGATCCGCTCTTTGGAAAACCGGAGCCACACTGATCGCCCTTTTAATTTACGTACTACAATCGGTCAGCTCGGCATTCCGCTTCAGCTACTTCTTCTGCGCCGCGTCCGCCATCTATCTGCTCCTGCGTCACGACGTGGATGAGAAGGAAATGGACGAAGTTTTCGTCGAACCGAAAATAACGACTGCGCCAGACGCGAACCCTTAGCCGGATGCCACAGCCTTCAGAAGCTCCGCAAATTGCTGATTGAACTGATTCCGCGTCAGCACCAGATCACATCCCGCCTCAGCCGCAGCCGCTAGCGCCGCCCGATCAACGTGGGCGCCAAACGCAACAACTTTCGCCTGCGGTGCCGCAGCTTTCACCGCTCTTACGGCTGCCGGCAAATTCAAACCATCCAAACTCAAATCAACCAGCACCAAGCCACAATCCGCCGTAACCTTATCCGGCGCCGACGCCGCATTCGGGACCAGCACCACCTCTACACCGAACTGCTTCGCCGCTCCACCCACGCGGCTGGAGAACATGAGATCCGATGACAAAAAAACAACTCTGGCCATCAGCAACTGACCACTGACAAATGACAATGGACGAATGACAATCAAGCCGCCTCGCTCGGCACATCGTCTTGCGAATCCAGGTCCTTCAATTCTTCGAGCCACAGCCGAATGTCGTTGTCGTATTCGCTGGCTAGATTGCCGATGACAAGCTGCCGGTGAAACGCCGCGGCGCCTTCCTTGAGGAGTTCGGCGGCCTCGGCGCTGGGAAATCGCCGGACCGGGTCCGCGGCAATCATGCCGCGGATGAAAGAGCAGAGCAGATCGCAGCGGAGCACTTCCTCCGGCAGGATTTCATGCAGCCGCATCGGGAGGGCCCGCTTTGCTTCCTGCAGATCGCGCATGTCGCGGAGCCCGGCGAACGTCTGGAGGCCGGCTAACAGCTCGATCAGCACATAACCGAGCGAGCAGAGGTCGCTCCGGGGCGTGGTGTCGCGGTTTTCCAGCACTTCCGGGGCGGCGTAGGCCAGCGTGCAGCTTCGCTGCGGCGGCGGGTCGCGCATCTCGAACGCCGAGCCGATATCGATGATTTTCGCGATGCCGGTCCGCTTGAGCATGATGTTCGACGGCTTGATGTCGCCGTGAACAATTCCGTGACGATGAAGGGCGGCCAGCGCGTTGAGGCAATCGCGAACGATGGCCACCGCGACGCCGGCTTTCATTCGCGGCTGAGTGGGGCCCGCCGTGACGATGACCTGATTGACGTATTCCCAGCGGCGATTGCTAACGCGGCTACGAATTCGGCCCAGCATGTCGGGCACAAGCAGGCGAGCCAGGTCGTAGCCGTCGATCCACTCCATGATCATCATGCGGACGCGATGCCGATCGACCCAGTTGTAAACATAGAGCAGATTGTCGTGCTGAATCTGAGCCACACGATTGCTGGCACTGGCGATTCGCTGCATCGCTTCGTCGTAGCTACGTTCGTTTTCGAATCGCTCGGGCGAGAAGATTTTTAATGCGGCGGGCAGCGTAAATAAATCCGTCCCGCGCAGCTCAGTCAAATAGACGACACCCTGACCACCGGAGCCGAGCAATTTGAGAAGCTGTAGGTGGTTGGTCCAACTCAGCCGCTGCTCGTGCAAAATCTCCTCGTATTGCGCGGTCAGCTCGTTCGTTCGCGGGACGGCCGGCTTACCGCCATGCGTAATGGTTGCATACACATCCTGCCACGTCGTCGTGAGCATTCGCCCCGCTCCCTCGATACGAGTCCGGGCCTGTGGCGCAGCAAACGTTGCGCCAAGGTAACGCACGCACGTAGTCTATGCGGGCTTGCGAGCCGCGGTAAAGGGCGGTTCCTGCTCAAACTGCGCCGAAGCGCAAGCGCGCAGGAGCGGACGACGCGCGCAGCAAGTCGCAATGGCCAGAAAAAACGGCGTGCGAACTCTTCTGCAGATGAACCACGCTGACGCTTACGCGTCCAGCACCGGCTCGCCGAGATAGAGCTGCAAGATTTGCCCTTGCACCTTGATCGCGCGAATCAGCACCCAAATCTGGTCGGGCGTGAACTCGTGCGGGTCGCTTTGCGCGAGCAGCTCGAGCTCCTCGGTCATCGCCGCGTGTTGATCGGTCGCGGCTTGCAATCGGAGGCTCGCTTCTCGCCATGCGGAAGTGAGCATGTGCTCGTCGTCGAGCTTCGTCACGTCGTCGCTGATGTTGGCGAGCAGCAGGCAGAGCCGCGCCACATCCCTCACGCCGGCATCCGGCTGAAGGCTTTCGATTCGTCGGGCCAATTTTTGGCAAGTCATAAAACACTCCGCCGGCGGCGGTAAATGCCCGGCGACTTATGACGACCGCGCCCCGAGCGACTGTTCCTAAAGCGAATGCTTCTTCCTCAACTGTAGCTTTCAAATGCAATGTGAGCGAGAAAATGGCAACCGTAGCAATTTGTCAACACAAAGCTGCACAAAGGCCAGTGGCTTTCTAGCCGCAAAACGCGGGGAAAACGGCGTCAATTACGCAGGCTATCGCTGCAAACGTAAAAAAATGTGCATAAGCGATGCCGCTGGCGAGCCAAGAATGGAATTCGCTTACTTCGCTTGCATGAGCGCCGCAGTTTAGAGCAAGCCGTAGTTCGTCAGCGTCTTACTAAGCTTGCCTTCGCTAGCGGCATCGAGCGGCGTCATGGGTAGCCGCAATTCGCCGGTGTCCCGACTGAGAAGTTTCATCGCGGCTTTGATTGGAATCGGATTCGTCGCCAGGCCAAGCATGTCGCGGCAGAGTGGGAAGAGCTTGTGATGCCATTTCATCGCGCCGGCAACATTGCCTGCAAGGTACTCTTTCACCATTGCCAGCATGTCGCGCGGGACGATGTTGCCGACGACGGAAATGAGGCCTTCGCCGCCGACCGACATCAGTGGCAGCGTCAGACTGTCATCGCCAGAGAGCACGGTCAACTCGGTTGTGCAGAGGATTTGTGAAGCCTGATCGAGCGATCCGGTAGCTTCCTTGACGAGCGTAATATTGGGCAAGTCCGCCATGCGGGCGATTGTTTCCGGCTCGATATTCTTGCCCGTGCGGCCGGGAATGTTATAGACGCAAATGGGAATGCCAACTTGCTCCGCGACGGCTTTATAGTGTTGGTAAAACCCTTCCTGAGTCGGCTTATTGTAGTAAGGCGCGACCATCAGAGCCGCGTCGGCGCCCTCCTTCGCCGCCCATTTCGTCAGCCGCAATGCTTCGGCAGTGCTGTTGCTGCCGGTACCGGGCATGATTTTGATACGGCCCCGGGCGGCCTGAACGACTTCGGAAATCACTCGCTCGTGCTCATCGTGCGACAGCGTCGGCGATTCGCCGGTTGTGCCGACGGGGCACAGGCAGTGCGTGCCGGCCTCGATTTGAAATTCGACCTGGTCGCGCAGAGCTTTGACGTCGAGCTGCCCGCCTTTGAAGGGCGTTGTGATGGCAACGGACAAACCGGCGAACGCAGAACCCTTGCGCGGCATGATCGACCTGCTGGCGGAGAGACGGCAAATGCCCTGCGAAATCGCTCGCGGGCAATCTTAATCTTACGCCGCCGACCGATGGCCACAATGGGCAGGCTGCCGCCGCCTAGACTTGTTCGAGTAACTCGGCTGCTAGCTCCGAATCGCGAAAACGGTAGCCGACGCCGCGAACGGTTTCAATGACGTCAGCCCGGTCACCCAACTTGCGGCGCAGAGCGCGAATATGCACGTCGATCGTGCGTTCCATCACCATCGTGTCTTCGCCAAGGGCCGAATCGATGAGCTCCGTGCGGTCGAAGACGCGGCCGGGCTGACGAATCAGCGTGTCGAGCAACCGGAACTCGCTACGAGTAAGTTGCACGAGGTGACCGTCGCTCGTCACATGATGCCGGCGGCGGTCGATCGTGATGCCGAATTTCATGCTTACTTCTTCGTCCGTTTCGTCGGTCGTGCGACGGCGCCGCAATGCTTTCATCCGCTCCAGCAACACTTTGACGCTGAAGGGCTTGGTGACATAGTCATCCGCGCCGAGCGAAAAACCGATCAGCTCGTCGCTTTCTTCGCCTTTGGCCGTGAGCATGATGATTGGCACGTCTTTGGTCGCCGAGCCGGCGCGCAACCGGCGGCAGACATCCAGGCCATCGACAACGGGCAGCATTAGATCGAGCAGCACGATGTCGGGGGACTTCGTTTGGGCCTTCAAGAGGCCGTCCTGACCATCGGTTGCCACGAGTACCTCGTAGCCTGCGACGTTCAAGTTATACGTGAGCACTTCTGCCAGAGAGCGATCGTCCTCAATCACGAGCACTTTGGTCTTCGGCATTATTTGTCTCCATTCACACGCGTCATTTGGTTTCCTGTCCGCCTTCGGGCGCGTGCCGATGGCGAATGATGTCGCCCTCGGCCAGGTAGATCACATCTTCGGCGATGTTCGTCGCATGATCGGCGATGCGTTCGATGTGCCGCACCGCCGAGAAGCAGTGCAGAGCGGGCGGCACGGATTCGGGCTGCTTCTGCATCAGCGTTTGCAGCTCGCCGATGACGTCGAGGTTGTATTGATCGACCGTGCGGTCCATCGCGATGATTCGTCGGGCCGAGGTCGTGTCCATGTTGACGAAAGCGTTCATCGCGCCGCGGACCATTTCGGTCGCCAGGACCACCATCCGGGGCACTCGGTCGGGGATCGCGAACGCCGGAAATTCATCCACGGCCTGGGCCCGCTGGGCAATGCTTACCGCCAGGTCGGCGATTCGCTCCAGATCATTATTCACTTTCATCACGGTCGCGATCCTTCGCAAATCCACAGCCACGGGCTGATGCAGCGCCAGGATTTTCAGGCATTCTTCCTCAACATGCACCTCATGCCGATCGACGAACTCATCGGATTTGACCACTTCGTCCGCCAGATCAAATCGGCGGTCGGCCAGGGCCTGCGTGGCCTTGTCGATCATCTCCTCAACCATCGACGAGATATTCAATAGCTCCGTATTGAGTAAGTCGATGTCCCGCTGCAGGTGCTTGCTCATTGCTTAGCCGATTGCCCGTTGTCAGTAGCCCGTGGCTCAGTTGGATGGCCAGCGGTCATTGTCATTGGTTGGCCAAGAACGCTCAAGAACCGTGCAATGTCGGTTTGGAGCAGCCGTTTCGAGGACGGCTGGCCCCAAATCAGCCGTCAACATATAGGTGGCGTCGCCGAGCAGCGTTAAGGACGGGCGAAGATTGTGTTAAGCCGCTCCCACTGCGGCCGGTCATTCGGCGGCCGGAGCGGCTGCGGCGGTGGGCTTCTTTTTCTCAGCTTTCTCGGGCCTCTCAGCCTTCTCGGGCCTCTCAGCCTTCTCAGCCTTGGGTTTCTCGGTTTTGGCTTTGTCGCCTCCCTTATCCTGCTTTTCGCCGACCGGCGTTTCACTGGTCACAGACGGCACGACCCAGACCTTCAACTCGCCATCAATCTCGGCATGCAGGTGGATTTTGACCGTGTACAGGCCAAGTTCCTTGAGCGGGCCTTCGAGGCGAACCTGGTCGGTCGTGATGTGGAAACCGGCCGCCTTGAGGGCCGCGGCGATTTCGTTGGCATTCACGCTGCCGTAGAGATGTCCTTCCTCATTGGCATTGGCCTCAATGGTAACGCTCTGCTTGGCGATGGCTTCGGCCAGTTGCCGCAGCGAGGCCAAGCGGGCCTTTTCGATCTCCTGGAGCTTAGCGCGGTGTTTCTCGACCATCCGCTTATGGTGGTTAGTAGCGACGGTTGCGAGCCCTTGCGGCAGCAAATAATTAAGCGCGTAGCCGCGCTTCACCGTCACGACATCGCCTTGCTTTCCCAAATGATCGACCGACTGGATGAGCAAGAGCTGAACGCCGTTGCCGACCTTCGGCAGGGGTTTGAAACGTCCTTCGCGATCGACTCGGCTGCGTTTGGTTTTCATGGTTCGTTGCTTTTCGTTCTAGATCTCTGTGTTCGATTAATTCCTTTAGGGAACGGCCTCTGTGCCGTTCCGCTGAACCGCGGGTCACGTCGGAACGCCACGGAGGGCGTTCCCTACAGCGCATTAAAACGGAATCTCGTCGGGCGCGGGCGGTGCGGGAGCGGATTGCGGTGCATTGCGTTGGCCGCTGCCGCGGGTGGGCGGCCCGGAGGATTCGCCATAATCTCCCCCTTCATCGTAATTCTGATTTTGGCCTTTACCGCCACCGCCTCCACCACCTCCGCCGCCGCCTCCACCTTTGGAGCCAACCATCTGCATCCGCTCGCAACTGACGCGAAGCTTGGAGTGCTTTTGCCCGTCCTTCTCCCACTGATGAAGCTTCAAACGACCTTCAATCAACACAGGGGAGCCCTTGCTCAAATATTCGCCGGCAACTTCCGCGGTTCGGCCCCAAAGCGTCACATCGACGAACGTGACTTCCTCGACCCATTCACCACTTTGATTTTTATACTTGTCATTCACAGCCAAACCGATTTCCGTAACGGCTGTCCCGCTCTGAAGATATTTCACCTCAAAGTCGCGCGTAATGTTGCCGAGCAGAATAACGCGGTTGAAACTCGCCATGATGGAATCTCCAAAGATTGGACTGGCTATGCCGGCTGACCGGCCAACTCTTCCTTTTGCGGGGCTGCTGCTGTCTCGCCGGCCGGCCGGGCCCGCTGGCCCCCCTTGGCGTGCTCGACGAGGGCCTCAACCAATCTCGGCTCGACCTTCAGCGTCAAGCTGCGGACGACCGTCTCGTTGATGCGCAGCTCGCGGTTCAGCTCGGCCAGTTTCAGGCTATCGAGCCTGAAATAAGTCAGCCAATAGGCGCCTTTCTTGTGGCTGCCAATCGGATAGGCCAGCTTCTGCTCCTGCCACAACCGGCTGACGAGCACCTCGCCGCCGCATTTGGCAACCAGATCCGGAATCGTCGCCGCCAGGCCGCTCGGATTTTGAGCGTACTTATTGGGATCGAAGATCACCATGCATTCGTAAACATTCTGAGCCAAGGCTATTCTCCAAAATTAATCTTCAATTGTGCTCAGGTGAGTGGTGAGTTAGTGAGTGGTCAATGATCGCCACCGCCCACGTACTCACCTACTCACCACTCACTTCACTGCTATTGTACCGACTCATCGCCATCGCCAGCCCCTCGCGGACCCAGCATTCGACGGCTTCAGCCGCTCGGTTGATCGCATTCGCAATCTCCGGCTGCTCATCTTTTGTAAACTTGCCGAGGACATAACCCGCCGCGTCACGACCCGGCGGCAGCGGTCCAACGCCAATCCTTAGCCGCGGGACTTCATTCGTTCCCAGCCGCCGCAGGATGTCGTCGAGCCCGTTTTGTCCTCCCGACGATCCCTTGCCCCGCAGCCGCAACTTGGCCAGCGGCAGGGCGAAATCGTCGCAAACCACCAAAATGTTATCGTTCTCGATCTTGTAAAAATCGCGAGCCTCCAGGACGCTGCCGCCGCTGGCGTTCATGTATGTCAGGGGCGTAAGTAGCAACGACTTCCGTCCGCCTAACACCGCTTCGACAATCTCGCCTTGAAACTTGGCTCGCGGCGAAGCGGTCGCAAACTTTTTTGCTAATCGCGCCGCAACCTCGAAACCGACGTTGTGCCGCGTGTCTTTGTATTTTCCTCCCGGATTGCCCAGGCCGACGATTAACTTCACGTTCGCCGCCTCCAACTCCGACGCGGCGCTTCTTCGCATGCCCATCGCCATCCGAAGCCATACAGCGCGGAGCAAATCGAAAACGGCTACTTCTTCTCCTCCGCCTCGTCCTCCGCTGCCTTTTCCTTGCGGATCAGTTCGGGCTCGGCAGCGCCCGGTTCGGCAACCGCCGCAGTCGGCGCTTCTTCCACCGCGTGCGGCGCGATGCAATGCACGACGACCAAGTCCGGATCGTCCAGAACTGTGGCCCCTTCGGGCAGCGGCACCTCTTTGGCGTGAATCGCGCCGTCGAGGTGCAGATCGTTAACGTTCACAATTAGTTTTTCCGGCACCGACGCGGCCGGGCACTCGATTTCAAGCTCGTGCAACACAAATTCGATAATGCCGCCTTCACTGAGTCCGACGGCCGTGCCTTTCAGCTCAACCCTCACCGTCGTTCGCACCTTTTCCGTGTCCGAGACGCGGAGCAGGTCAATGTGGACCACTCCCTTACCGTAAACATCCCACTGTACGGCTTTGATGAACGCGCCTTCGCTCACATCGCCTTGCAGCCGCACGAGCTTATGCCCGTGGCGAATGACGTTCATGATCGCCGACGATTCGATCGCGAGCGAAATACATGCCTCACCGTGACCATAAAGGACGGCCGGGACGCTGCCCGTTTGCCGCAGCCGGCGGTTATTTCCGCCGCCTAACTTCTCGCGGCGCTTGACGTTAAGGTTTTCTGCCATGGCGCTGGTTCTAGTTTCCCACTTTCCTAATACCTGTTTCAAAGCCCGTTATTTTGCCAAAACCTCGATCCCTGACAAGGCCCAAAGGCTCCTCTTTAAGGAACACTTCTGAACAATTCGGTCCTAAAGCATTGCCTTGTGTACCACAAATGGTACAATAGGTGAAATGTCCGCCGGTGAACAAACCCCGCAGCCGCAGCTGGCGGTCCACTTCTATCAGACCGCCGGAGGCAGGGAACCAGTTCGAGAGTGGCTTAAAGCATTGAAACGCGATGATCGCAAAACCATTGGTGAGGACATCAAAACGGCCCAGTTCGGCTGGCCATTAGGAATGCCGCTCATTCGCAAGATTGAACCGGGCCTATGGGAAGTGCGATCGCGCCTGACTCAAGGCATAGCCCGCGTGATTTTTACGGTTGCGGGCAACACGATGGTGCTCCTAAATGGATTCGTAAAAAAATCGAGCAAATTGCCGGCGCATGAGTTAAGGATTGCGCGACAGCGCCTATCTGAGCTGATGTCGGAGTAAGCCATGAAGAAAAAACATGTGGGCAGTAGCTTCGATGACTTCCTCGCCGAGGAAGGATTGCTCGATCGTGCCGAGACAACGGCCGTGAAGCGGGTCATCGCCTGCCAAATTGCACAGGAAATGAAACGTCGCAAATTGACGAAGTCGGAGATGGCCAATCGCATGAGGACCAGCCGGGCGGCACTCGATCGCTTGTTAGACGCCGCCAACGCATCGGTGACGATATCGACGTTGGAGCGCGCAGCCTCTGCATTAGGCAAAAGGCTCAAGGTAGAGTTGGCTTAACGAGCCGCGGCTGTGCTTGCAAGTTAAAGAGTAGCAAGTGGCTGAATTGACTGAAACAGATCTGATCTGGAACCGCGCATGCGGCGATGATCCGCTACGATCAACTCCGGGTGATCGCGCGCTGGCTGACTTGCTGCGTGCACATGGCCTCACTATGAATGGCGGTGTGCTGCACGCGGTTGAGTGCCTTACGACCAGCGATCTATCGAATGCTCAGTCCGGCTATCGCTTTTTCGGACTTAATGCGGCCGCTTCGCTCTTGGTTTATGCAAGGGCGATTCTGGACGCAGGCGCGGACTTAGATTTCCACGAGCGTCAATTGGATCAGCAGTACGTGAGCTTAGTTCCATGCGACAGTTTTATTGTGGAGAGGTTTGAGGAGCGACTGAGATCGAATCCATCAGCTTTCTCACCGCTTCGGCCGCAGGATGCGGGATAGGCTAATGCCTTCGGCAAGAATTAGTAGCTCGGAGCCTTGAGATCATGTCCCTTCCAAAATCCAAGCTAACATCCCAAAACCAAATAGCCATTCCTCTTGAAATTAGGCGCAAACTCGGCTTGGTCCCAGGATCGTTTCTCGAATGGGATGAAGACGCGGGCATCGTCTTTGTGCGTAAGGTTGTGCGGTTCTCGTCCGAAGATATTCATCAGGCGGTTTTTGCGAAACGGCCCATACCGCATTCGCTGAAGAAACTAAAGGGCGCAATTCGTAAACACGGGCACCGCAAACATGCACACCCTTGAAACGCGATTGAACCGTTTGCCGCCGTCGAACGGTAAGTAGGTTGTTTAGGGCTTGCTGTGAATCACCACGGTTTTCATCTCCGTCATCTCCTGCACGGCGTATTTCGGGCCCTCTTTCCCAAAACCGCTTTCTTTCAAACCACCGTAGGGCATCAAATCGGCCCGCCACATCGGTCCCCAGTTGATATGCAAGTTGCCCGAATCGACTTCACGGGCAAATTTGAGCGCCGAATCGATATCCTGCGTAAATAGGCCCGCGCTCAGTCCGTAGCGCGATTGGTTGGCGAATTCGATTGCCTCCGCCAGCGTCGCGGCCTTCGAGACGCCGACCGCCGGGCCAAACAACTCATCGTGGGAAATCCGCATCGACGGCTGAACATCGGCCAGCAGCGTCGGCTCGTACATCGTGCCGTTGCGCTTCCCGCCGCAAACGAGCTTCGCCCCCTGCTTCACCGCCTCATCGACCACCTCGCCGACACGCACGGCATCGCGCTCGCGCACCAGCGGCCCCATCTTCGTGCCTTCGTGCAGCGGATTGCCCGTCGTGATCTTCTCCACCCGCGGCTTGAGCACATTGAGCAAGTCGCCATAGACCTTGTCGAGCGCCACAACACGCTGAGCCGAGATGCAAACTTGGCCCGCGTTGGCAAAGCCGGTCGCAACGACCGCGTCGGCGACCTTATTCAAATCGGCATCGTCGAGCACGATCAGCGGGCTATTGCTACCCAGTTCCATCGTCACTCGCTTGATCCCGGCGACTTCGCAAATCTGCTTGCCGACTTCCACGCTGCCCGTGAAGCTGATCTTCCGCACCCGCTCGTCGCCGCACAGCGCTTTGCCAAGTTCGCTGCCGCCGCCAGTCAAGCACGACACGGCCAATGGCGGAACGCCCGCTTCCAACAGAATTTCAACAAGCTTGAGCGCCGACAGCGGCGTATCGCTCGCCGGCTTGATGATCACCGCGTTCCCCGCGGCAAGGGCCGGCCCGACTTTGTGGCAGACGAGATTCAGCGGAAAGTTGAACGGCGTGATCGCCACGACCACGCCGCAAGGCACGCGAATCGTGAACCCAAACCTGCCGCCCGCGCCCGGAGCGCCATCCAGCGGCAACACCTCGCCGCCGAGTCGCTTCGCCTCTTCCGCCGACAACTCAATCGTCTCCGCCGCCCGCGACGCCTCGAAAACGCCTTCCGCCAGCGTCTTGCCCTCTTCCAGGCTGATTATCCGACCCAACTCCTTCTGCCTCGCGAACATCAGGTCCGCTGCTTTCCGCAAAATCTGAAACCGCTCATACCCAGGCAGCTTTCGCATTGCCGCAGCGCCCTCGACGGCTCCCGTGATCGCTTGCTGTGCATCCTCGGCCGTCGCCTGCGGCACTGTATCGACGAGCGTCGCGTCGTAGGGATTGCGGACCTCGATCTTTTTACTGCGATCTTGCCACTGTCCTGCGAAATAAATGCGCATATCTAGAAAACCTTTGCGGCGTCTATTGAGCGACGGGGAATCGCGAATTTTAGCGTCTCAACCGGCTAGGCGGCAATGACTTACAGCGAGAACGCAAAACGAAATGGACCAGACTAGTCCAAACCGCCGCGATCAAACTCCTAGCCGGGACCAAACTTGGTCCCGGAGCGGCGGTGAAAAGCGTTTTTGCCGCTTCGTCCGGTAGCAG
Source organism: Pirellulaceae bacterium (assembly GCA_036496265.1). Taxonomy (GTDB): domain Bacteria; phylum Planctomycetota; class Planctomycetia; order Pirellulales; family Pirellulaceae; genus CAYLLN01. The sequence continues at coordinate 16,639 of DASXLL010000170.1, forward strand.
GTTTGCTCCCGGCTAATAAACAAGTCCCAGGAGTAATAGTCATGGCCAAGTTTTATGTTCAATCGGGCACTGTGAAAATGATTCTGGAAGCTCGCGATAGCCGGTGCGCCGCGATTTGGGCCGCACACCGCAAACTCAACGAAACGCTGCCATTTTTGGGCGGCGAGGAGCCGAGCAACGCGACGAACACGAATGCATCCGGCCTGGCCGAAACGATGTGCGTCAGCCAGCGAGGCTTCGATCGCAAAGATGCCACCGTGTTCCAAACGCTCGATATCGTCAGCGAATGGAGCCGTCTCCTGGTCGCCCTTGACCGGCTGTCGGCCCGCGTTCAGTCTTTCACCGTCACCAAGACATGATTACAACGGCTTCAGGTTTGCAGTGTTTTCGTCCCTGGCGGCAGTCCTAGTAGGCTAAGTTCGAAATCGCCATGGGTGGCTGTGTTTTGCGAAGCATAACACAGTTAGGTGGCCCAAACGTTTGCGACGTCACCCGCTTTAAGCACCTAAAAAAAACGTAGAACGCAGCTGGGAACGGCGAAGAGGCAACCACGCGTGGAACGCTTTGATGCGGTAATCATCGGTGGCGGTCCGGCTGGAGCGACGGCCGCCATCTTGCTGGCCAGCGCCGGCTGGTCGGTGGCCGTCGTCGAGCAAAAGGCGTTTCCGAGACGAAAAGTTTGCGGCGAGTACCTTTCCACGACAAATTGGCCGCTCTTAACGAGACTTGGCATCGCTGAGCCTTTTTTGGAACTGGCCGGCCCACCGGTGACGGAGACCGCGATTTTCGCGGGCCAACGGCAATATCGCTCGGGTTTGCCATCGGTCGGCGGCCATTTTGGGCGGGCGCTGTCGCGCGAAAAGCTCGATTTGCTGTTGATCGAGCGAGCGGCCGAATGCGGTGCGCAGGTATTTCAGCCGGCAAGGTGCATGCGACTGACCACGCAGGAAGATGGTTTCTTGGCGACGATTGAATCGCAAAAGGAATCATTTGAACTCGCCGCCAGCGTCGCCATTTCTGCGCACGGTTCCTGGGAAATTGGCCGTCTTCCTACGCAGCGACATGAGCGTCAACCGCGGCCCAGCGACTGGCTGGCATTCAAAGCCCATTTCACTAACACGAATTTGCCGATCGGCTTGATGCCACTGCTGTCATTCGCCGACGGCTACGGCGGCATGGTGCATTGCGACGACGACCGCGCTAGTCTGTCGTGCTGCATCCGCCGCCACCGGCTGGAAACACTGCCCCGCGAGCATGGCGATTCCGCTGGCGATGCAGTGCTGCAGCACATCTTGAAAACCTGCCCAATCCTGCGCCCGGTCCTCGATCATGCCGAGCTCGACGACTCCTGGCTCGCCGCCGGCGCCATTCAGCCCGGCATTCGTTCACGCTGCCAAAACGGCATCTTCACGATCGGCAACGCCGCCGGCGAAGCCCATCCGGTCGTCGCCGAAGGCATCAGCATGGCCATGCAATCCGCCTGGCTTTTGGCCGAGCGACTGAAGAACCATCGCGACGAAGTGAGTGAGCATTCGGTAATGCAACGAATTGACGCCAGCTACTCGGCCGGCTGGCGCCGCGCCTTTGCCCCCCGAATTTACGCCGCGTTGGCAATCGCGCAGTGGGCCTCGCGGCCGAATCTGGTCAGAGCGGCACATCCTCTGCTGGCCACATTGCCCGGCCTGATTTCCTGGGGCGCACGACTTAGCGGCAAATCGTGCATGGTCATGACGGATCGCTCGACGCTGCTAAAGGATTGTTACCAAGCATGAGCACATTTGTTCGCGGCATCGGCCTCGCTGTCCCGCCGCACACGATGACGCAACAGCAGGCCCTGGAGCTGGCCCGCGGCGTCAATTGTCGGAGCGAGCAGCAACAACGGTTGGCCACCACGCTCTATCGGAAGTCGGGCGTGTTGAATCGGCATACCTCGCTTCCATATGAGCTTGGCTACGAGTGGCTCCGCTCCAACCCAACAAACGAGTCAGCCGCCGGTCCACAGCGTGGCCCTTCAACTGGCCAGCGAATGGAACTGTTCGCCGAGCTCGCGCCGCTGCTTGCGAAATCGGCTTCCGCCAAAGCACTCGCTGCCGCCGCAACGCCGGCGGACGAGATCACCCACCTCGTCGTCGTGTCCTGCACCGGCTTTCAATCGCCCGGCCTCGATCACGCTCTCATGTCGAGCTTAAGTTTGTCGCCCACGACCGAGCGCCTGCAAATCGGCTTCATGGGCTGCCACGGCGCGATCAATGGCCTCCGCGCCGCGCTCGCCATTTGCGAATCAACGCCCAGCGCCCACGTCTTACTCTCCGCGACCGAGCTCTCCAGCGTTCACTATCAACTCAACTGGAACGCCGATCAAATGGTCGCCCAAGCCCTCTTCGCCGACGGCGCCGCGGCTGTCGTCCTGTCTTCGCAATCCTTCAAGAATGGCAACCCTTGGCGTCTCGCCGCCACTGGATCTTGCCTGATCCCCAACTCCGCCGCCGCGATGGGCTGGAAAATCGGCGATCACGGCTTCGAAATGAAGCTCGACGCCTGCGTGCCTGAATTGATCAAGGAAAACCTAAGACCCTGGCTGACAAAATGGCTCAGCGATCATGACCTGACGCTGCAAAACGTCGGCTCCTGGGCCATTCACCCCGGCGGCCCCCGAATCCTCACCGCCATTGAACAATCGCTCGATCTTTCGACCGATCAAACCGCCGCCAGCCGCGAAATCCTCGCCAACTACGGCAACATGTCCTCTCCCACCGTACTCTTCATCGTCAACCGCCTCCGCGAATTGCATTCGCCGATGCCCTGCGTCGCCCTCGGCTTCGGCCCCGGCATGTTTGCCGAAGCGGCGTTATTCGTCTAAGTGAACCCGCGGAATAGGTTGGGTGGAAAACAAACCCGAAGCGTAAGCGAGGGACCGCGATTTTCCCTCGCTAATGCTTCGGGTTAGTGTAAATCGCAACGCGTGTTCACTTAGTTGCCACCTTTTGAGTGTGGCCCTTGCCAGCCAAGCAACATTCGGCACGGCCATTGGCGGCTGATCTGGTGACTTGAAATGCCGGCATCGCGGGCGAGCTGATCTAGTTCCAGCATTGTAAACGCGGCCTGCACGCTGCGGACGGCATCGACGTGAACGACGTGCGAGCGGCTCAAAAGATGACCGGCTGAGAATGCCAGAAATAGCCCATAAGCGCTGCGCCGCAGATCACTCACCAAGCCCAATCGTCTTGCCGCCTTAGCCATGCGTTTGAGCAACACTTGGGCATTGCCGTCGCTCAAGTGATGCAGAAACAGCGAGCACATCACGACATCAAAGTCTGGAGGCAGCTCGTCCGTTAGGGCATTGAGGCATTCAAAGTTAACCGGGGCACCAGCCGCTTGAGCTTGTTCCCGCGCCAGATCAACGCTGCGGCGGCTTACATCGATGCCGTGGATTTCGACATCCAGCCCGGCCTTCCTGGCTCGCCGCCAGAGGGCAATTGGATTATCGCCCGAACCAGTGGCGATATCGAGAATTCTGAGCCGCCGACCAGAAACCGTCCTCGCCAACCGCTCAATCGGCCGCCAGACAATGCGGGCGCTATTACTGACAAAGTTGAGTCGTCTCAGGCCGGCCAACGCGCCCTGAAGCTGCTCCGTCGCGATCGCCGGATCATCCATCTCCTCCGGCACAAGGACGCGGTGTTCTAGCATTGCTATTGCCCGGGACCAATCCTGGTCCCGGTCGTTGCGCCCTTCCTAATTTGCGTTCAACTATTTTTCGTTGGAAGCCTCAGCAGGCAACTCGATATCGCGATACGCAATCGCCTGCCGCACCGCCGGCGGCACCGGGGCATCAACACCTTTCACCGCTCGCCACAGAATCTCGTTGAGCTCAAAGTCGTCGATCCGGTCATACTCGCTGAAGTCCATCTTTTTCGAGCGTTCGGCGCCGTAGGCGGTTGGCTCGTTGCGAGCGGCGAGGTTGATGCGGGCGGGAACGTGCGTGTAGGGGGTCAGGTCGGGTTTGTCGCTGAAGGCTTCGAACATCGGGGTCGCGGCTGCGTCGAACTGGCTCAGCGGCGGCAAGCCGAGAATTAGCTCCATCGTCCGAAGCATGCTGACGGTGCCGTACTGCGTGCTGTCCAAATGGCCGCGGCGAATGTAGGGACTGATGACCTGGCCGATCGTGCGGTGGGCATCGACATGGTCGGCGCCGTTTTGAGCGTCGTCTTCAATGACAAAGATGGCGATTTCTTTCCAGACGGGGCTGTGGCTAACCGCATCCACCAGGCGGCCAAGCGCCAGATCATTGCTGGCAACGCAGGCTTGGGGAGTGTTTTCTCCTGGCGATGTTCCCTTGGTGTGGTTCTCCCCCAGGCTCATGACAATCAGCCGCGGTAGCGTGCCTTTGGCTAGAAAATCGTTGAATTCCCGCAGGAACACTTCGACGTTCTCCGTATCGCGCATTCTCGGCTTACCATCGATCCGCAGATCGTAATCAGGGCACACATGACCGATGAGGCTCGGCACGCGGCCGTCCATCTTAAACGTGCCGTCCGGCTGACTGACGCGCCCGCCGTATTCCCCGTAGTTGCGATACGACAGGCCATGCCGCTTGCACATATCCCAGATGTAGCCGCTAGGAGCGCGGGTCAAATCCCCTTCATCGTCGTCATCGATGCCTTGCCGCTTGGAATAGGTCAGCGCCCAATTGCGAGCGATATAATCGGTGTTGTAGGCCATCGTGGACCACGGGTGGCCGTCAGCCGAGACATGGCCGTTGCAATACAAATTATCGAGTAGCACGAATTCGTTGGCCAGCTTGTGATGATTCGGCGTAATCTCCTCGCCGAACATCAAGAGGCTCGGGTCGCGATTGCCGCGGGGGATATCGCTGAAGACTTGATCGTAGGTGCGGTTTTCCTTGATGATGTAAATGACGTGCTTAATCGGCGACGCTTCGCCCACCTTCGTCGGAATCGCCGTCTTTCGTTCGTACGGCGCGGTAGTCAGCAGCTTGTCGCTATAGGGACAGTTGCGATAAACCTGGTCCGTGTATTTATCCAGCTCCTTTTCCTGCGGAATATCGACGATCGACAGCGCCCCGGAGAGTGTCGTGCCGACATGGCTGAATTGAATCTTGCGATAGCCCCCCTCGCCGATTGGCCCGTCATGCGCCGCCTTTAGTCGCTCTTCGCTCGGCTTGTTCGACCCCGTCGCATTGCCCTTGCCGACGCCGACGAGCAATTTTTTGTTGTCCGGCGTGACGGCGATCGACGTGGGATACCAGCCGGTCGGAATGAACCCCTTGATCACGCTCTTTCGCGGCTCTTCGACCTCAATCACGGCGACGCAATTGTTATCAGCGTTGGCCACGTAAAGGAATTCGCCTTCGGAATCGATCGCCAGGGCATCGGGCGTCGAACCTTCCGGCGATTTGGGAAACAGGGCCGTGTAAATCGTCTCTTGCAACGTGCCGAGCTTCGTATCTAGACAATAAATCGCGTTGCTCGACGCACAAGCGACAAACAGCCGATCGTCGGTCGGGTGCAAAACCATTTGATTGGGATGCTCGCCGACGGGAATCCGCGCCACCGTCTTCAGCGAGTCAGGATCGACCGTCAGGACAGCGCGATCGGCCCAATCGCTGACATACAAGAGGCCATTCTTAGCCTTCACCACGTCATACGGCCGTTGGCCGCAGCGAGCCGTCAAATCGTCAATTTGCTTCCCAACGGCAAGTCGCGTGATCGCGCCGCCGGCATGGTTGTCCGTCGTGGCATTTCCCCAAGCGAACGATTTGTTACCCCCCTTAGGAATCGCCGTCAAGGAAAACAGCGTTTCCGTCATCGCGTCGAAATAAACTCCCGTTCGAAAGCCATTTTTTGCTCCATCCGCAGCCTCCTTCGCCTTGTCGCCGCTCGGATACGTATCCCGCGGCTCCAGCTTGCCGCCCGTGAACACGAACGAGCGAATCACCGCATCGCCGCCGCCCGACCACCACAGTCGATCGACTTCTTTATCCACCGCGAGTCCGAACCAACTCTGCGGCGCGGATTCGACCGAGACTTTCTTGCCCGTCGCCAGCTCAATCGCGGTGAGCTCATGCGCGTTGTAGCCATTGGTCGCCACCAGGGCGTATTTGCCATCAGGCGTCGTGCGAATATTAAGTGGCAGATCGGTGAGCAACACCTGCCGACCGGCTGGAGTCAGCTTCCATCCATTGGGCAATACAAATCCCTGATCCGTCGGTCCCGGAAACCCAGGTGGATTTTTCGTCGGTTTTTCCTGAGCCACGGCGAATCCAAGCGTGGCCAATAACGAAAGTACGGCAAGCGAGCGCAAAGAGCAGGACATGGCAGTAATTCTCAGGCAGGAAGGAGCGAGCGGCGGCTGTCTTGCAGAGGATCCAGCCGCGGTGGGGCAGCCTCGATTGTAGATTGAAACGACACCCTCAACAACGAGAACGTTATGCCCATTGCTGTGAAGGGCGCACCAAGAGGGCATGAAGACCTTTAGAGCGGCTCACAAAACCTATACAAACCCGAAGCGTAAGCGAGGGAATCAAGCCAGTTTGAGCAGTCCCTCGCTGACGCTTCGGGTTAGTGTTAGACGTTCTTAGTCATTTAGCCGGAACAGCCGCTTCAGCGCATCGAGCAACCCGTGCGGCGTTCCTTGCTGGGCCTCATCGCGCAGCGACTCCAGCGGCGGGTGCAGCAGTTTGTTGACAAGTCGATCGAGTGTCGCTGTAATCTCCGCCTGGATTTTTGGGTCGATCGGTCCCAGTTTATTGAGCAGACGGGCCAATTCATCCGCCTTCACTTCTTCCGCCCGCAACTTCAGCCGCTTGATCGTCGGCGCCGTCGCCCGATGATGCAGATCGGCCATGAACCGCCGCGTCTCTTCCTCGATAATCCGTTCGGCTCGCGGCCATTCTTCCTCGCGCTCCCGGCGATTTTTCTCGCACGCCGCCTTCAAATCGTCGATTGAATACAAATAGACGCCCGTCAATTCGCCAATCTGCTCGTCGAAGTCGCGAGGAATCGCCAAATCCAAAATCAGCAGCGGCCGCTGGAATCGTTCGGCCACGATCGGACGAAACTCCGCTGCCGAAACAATCGGCTCGGTTGCACCCGTAGCACTCACGACCAAATCCGCCTCGACCAATAATTCACGCAGTTCGCCCCACTCTCGCGGCTGACCGGCCAGCCGCGACGCGAGGTCCTCGGCCCGCACCCGACTGCGGTTGACGATCGAAATCTGCTGCGCCCCTTCATCGATCAAATACCGCAGCGCCTCCTCCCCCATTTCGCCCGCGCCAATCACCAGCACATGCTTATCATCGAATCGCTCGAAGACGCTTTTCGCGAACTCCGCCACCGCGACGCTCGGAATGCTCACCCGCTTCTGCTGAATGGCCGTTTCCGTTGCCACGCGCTTGGCCACTCGCAGCGTCGCCTGAAACGCCGCGTTCGTCAGCGGCCCCGTTGCGCTCGCCCGCGTCGCCAGCTCATACGCCTGCTTCACTTGCCCCAGGATCTGCGCCTCGCCAACCACCATGCTGTCCAGGCTCGCCGCCACCGTGAACAAATGCCGGACAAAATCCTCGCCGGTATGCTCGAATAGCTTATTGAACAACTGCTCCGCCTCGACGCCGTGAAATTCGGCCAGAAAATTCACCGCATCATGATGCGTCGGGCACGCCTCGGCCGCCTCGCTCGCGAAATAGAGTTCCACGCGATTGCACGTCGAAAGCAACACCGCCTCCGCCTGCGGATAGCGGCTGCGAAATCGCGCCAGCGCCTCCACCGCCTGCTCCCGGCTAAACGCCAGCCGCTCCCGCACCTCCACGGGCGCCGTGTGATGGCTACATCCGACCATTTGCAATTTCATGTCCGGTCTCCGCGTTCGAGACCGAACCAGTTCAAAGTTTCGAGTTTAAAGTTCAAGGTTGCATGCTGATTTTCCGCCAACATTGCACATTGAACTTTGAACTTTGAACTCATACCCGCCGCTCTCGGCCGACTATGTTGCGAGCTGCCCGCCAGCACCATCGCCATCACTACCGCCAAAAACACAAAGCTCGCGACTGTTAAATATGCCACCTTACGTCCCTGTTGAGCGGGCTTATAGAGCCATTCAAACAGAGTCGCGGCTAACAGCCAAACCAGCAGACCCGCCGAGCTAACGACCACCGTATCATTCCACGGCAAATCGGGTTTGCCGCGCTCCGCGTCCACCGCATTCAGAATAATCCCGGCGATCAAACCCAGCGCGATAAAACACGACGAATAAATGAGCGACTGCTTGTTGATCTTCTGCAGCCACTCCAGACTCGGCAGCTTCAGGCCCACTTGCGGTGGCACATGATGCTTCAGCCGCCACGACTGCACCAGATACATCAGCCCCGC
>DASXLL010000171.1:0-1610 GCA_036496265.1 Pirellulaceae bacterium
ACCGCGACCGTCGTTTTCAAGTTGCTGATGCTTCCACCTGCGGCACCGACGATGGCCACCGACAGCGCGGCGTGATTGTCCGGGCAATCGGCGATGAGAAGGAAGTCGTCTTCTCCGAACGTCAGGTAATACGCCAGCAACTTGCCGCCAGCATTTTGCAAAACCTTGGCAATGGCCGCCTCGCGATCTTCGGGGGCGGTCATCATTCCTTTCAAGACCTCCGCACTGTATCGACCTCGATAAATATAGAGCGGCATCGATTCCTCCCCACAATCTGCCGGCAGTGGACCTAAAGCGAGCCTCATTGCACAAAACAGCCTTAGCTTAGCGCGAATCGAGTGCGCCGGGCGAGCGGTGCCGGTCCCGGGCGAATCGCCGCCAACATCGCCAAGCGCGCTCAAATTTCAAGACGTCGGCATATGGACTACCCCACCCCATCACGATCCCCCGTTGGTCTTCGTCTTGGCGGGCGACACTTTCACAAAGCTCCTGGAGCAGCCTCGTCTCGTCAAAGTCGGTAGAGAATCTGGTCGGTCCAAAACCGCCCGAGCCGATGCAGCGCCTTGTTGAGCACGCCTAACTCGTCGGCATTGATGCCGCCGACCTGTTCCACGGTGCGCACGTGCTTGTGGTAGAGCCCCTCGCCGATGTCGCGCACCTCGCGGCCCTTGTCGGTGAGTTTGATGCGCACCGAGCGCCGGTCGACGCGCGAGCGCTGATGATCGAGGAAGCCCATCTCAACCAGCTTCTTGAGATTGTAGGAGACATTGGAGCCGAGATAATAGCCGCGCGTGCGCAGCTCGCCGGCGGTGAGTTCCTTGTCGCCGATATTGTAGAGGAGCAGCGCCTGCACCGCATTGATGTCGGCGCGCCCGCGGCGATCGAACTCGTCCTTGATGACGTCGAGCAGACGCCGGTGGAGGCGCTCGACCAATGTCAGCGCCTCCAGGTAATGCGGCCGAATATGGTCGAACCGCGCCTCGCGCTCGCCGGGCTCGACCGTCTTGGCGACGGCTTTCATATTGACGCCTTTCCAAATCATTTTTTGTTGTCGTCGACGGGCCCTGTTTCCCGTCTACGCCGCCCGAACTACTCCTCAGGGTCTAAGATCAGTTTAAATAACACGCTAAAAATACGGTTTATTTGCCGCAATTTTGGTCGTGGCTCGGGCGAGCCGCTCGTTCGTCCCGCTATTGCTTGTAATGACCGTCCGGCGCCGATGAGGTGTAATATATTCATTTCACTTTGCGAACCTACCGCATGGTTGGATAGATAGTCCCCGGACCCCGACGCTTGATAGATCGATTGGCGCGAAACTGCCGTCGCGCCGGTAAACGCTTTCGCCTCAACCACATTCCTGACGCGCCGAATGGTGGCGACAGCCACCCTTCGGTGAATTTGATCAAAATCAAAAAGCAACTAAGTTCAATGTGCATATCTGCTGCCAGTTCACAGGATCAATTATACGGCTGATAGTCGCAACGGATCACGGGCCACAACTCCTTCGACCGATTTATTGCGCTTGGCCCGAACGTATGGGATTACGCGCGATCAGGCCAGGAGACTTGTTGAGAAATTTCTTAACGACCCAAAGAAACTGGACGAGTCCG
>DASXLL010000172.1:0-1795 GCA_036496265.1 Pirellulaceae bacterium
GGATATTCGGTCGGGCCTTGATTTCTGCACTGCCGCTGATCGTGCTCTGTGCAATGGGGTCAACGGTTGCGAACGCGCAGGCGATCGGCAAGGCCAGCTCTGTAAAGCCGCAAGCGGAAGCCAATGCGCGGACGCTGTCAGCCGGCGGCGAGGTGTTTTCGCAGGAGACCATTCGTACCGGCGATTCTGGAATGGCTGATTTGCGATTTCAAGACAACAGCAATCTCAGTGTCGGGCCAAAATCGCGCGTCCGGCTCGACAAATACGTTTATGATCCGAACAAGTCGGCCAGTGCCGTGGCGATAGAAGCAACGCGAGGCTCCTTTCGATTTGTCACGGGCTCACGGGGCGACGGGTCGTATCAGGTCAAGACCCCTTATGGCTCTCTTGGCGTGCGCGGTTGAGGTGGATTGGCGGCAAATCATGAGCGAGCAAGCAAAAGAGTTTTTGGCTCAATGGGAATTAGAGCACATCGAGGTTGTGCCGCGTTCGGATCGCCAGGACCAAGCGCGGCGCTTGGCGCTGCAGTGTCGACAAGATGCAGGCAAAGCAGGGATTAGCGAAGAGGATTTGGAAGCTGTGGTAGAGAGCAATTTGATTAGCAATATGCTTGAAGCCTTGGATGCTGCCGAGTTCCGGCAGATTTGCCGTGACCAGTCGGCGGACCAGGAACCAGACGACCAGTGGGCCGACAGCGGCCGAGATTTGTTCTAACCAACCGCCGGCACTAACTCCGGCAGCGTGATTCTTCACAGCAACGCGTCGCGCCGCAGCCGAGCGGGGCGCCGTCGTGATTGCTTTTGAGATGATGAGGGTAATGCGAGGCGAGTGTCAGCGGTAGCAATAACTTGCGCCGCGACCGACGCCGCAAAGACAATAAGACCAATGATTGTTGCCTGCAGAATCGCCATTCGAACAATCGGCCAGTAAAGGGTCTAAGCCCCGGCCGAAATGATGGCCGAGGCTCCCCCGTCCACTTATTAGGCCGGAACACCCCAATAGCCCACCCGGCCCGACATCAAGCCTATCCGGGAATTTGTATCCGAAAGGTTAAGGTGGTGGACATGGCCTGCCTTCGCGTCCTGCGGTCGTGATGGCGCGGTACGGCGACGCCCTGCGCAGTAACAACAACAAACGCTGCTATCAGGTAGAGAATGAAAGCAGCAATCAGCTGATCCCGATCACCGCGGTCGAAGCTAGCCATGTCCGCCCATGGGGCTCTGGTAGCCAGGTATCGTTCTGCGGAGGGTGTCGTTGCTGCTGCTTTCAAGGAACCAATTGAACGATTAAGGCCGCTGCCATGATCCCAATTAGAAAGCAGGCTAGGGCGACGATCACTATCTCACGCATGACGACTCGCGCGGCTGATTCCGACTTCTAGCGATCAGATGCGACTCTTGAGCTTTTTGGCAAATTGATAGCTGTGGGCCAGCCGCAGCCAACGCCGCTCCATTTCCAGAAAATCTTCGCGTAACTTGGGCTTGCTTGCCTGCTTTGCCTTACGCGCACACTCCTCCGCATAGCGGAGGCAGCCGCGGATTTCCTCGCTCAGGTTATCGAGCATCTTACGTCGTTGCGGATTTACTGTGACGAGACCGCCTCACACGAGGCGGCCTCGGCAGCTTTGGTGACGTAATGGTTCCCCGCTCCCCTTCATTCATTCCCCTCACGACCGAGCTGGCAAACTGTTGTCGCGAATTGTGGGCGCGCAAGGGCCAATCAGATACGGCCGGAAGAATTATGGGGACTGTTGCACGGCGGCCACGGGCGAAAACCAATCGCCCGTAAGTGACAG
>DASXLL010000173.1:0-5172 GCA_036496265.1 Pirellulaceae bacterium
TTTCATACTTGCCAATTCTCTGGTTGATTAATCATGTTTACGAGCATGCCAATTATCGCATCGTAGTCGCGATAGACTTCGGCGGCGGCATCGCGGTCAATGTATTTGCACTCGACGGCGAACTCGAGCCAGACTTGCGTCTCGGCAGCTTCGCCTTCACTGTCATTCAGTTTACAAATAAACGCATTCGGATAACGGCGTTTGCGCCATGCTTCCGCGATATTCCCGTAGACGCTTCGCGAACAGCGGCGGATTTGATCCGTTAGCGAGTACTGTTCCGACTTCGGAAACTTCTTGGTTAAGTCGAATACCTGTCGTGCCGCCGCCCGTGCGCGTTGATAGACCTTCAAATCCGTGTGCTTTACAACACGAGCCGCCATCGCATTTCTCCCTCTCACCCACTCTCCCTCTCTCCCCCCCCGACTCGGCCTCCATAGAGGATTTCCGGTTTTTCGCAGCCCGGGGCGAGGAGGACGAGGCCACCGAGGGGGTGGTCGATTTCAACGATGCAGTTGGGAGTGCCGGCGACGTGCTTGGCGAGGATGGCTTCCATCGCTTGGACGGCGGCGACGGTTTGGCGGTCGGAGGAGACGTCGTTGTAGGTCAATTTTCGCGCATCTTCGAGGCGGGTTGGGCGCTCGTTCGCCGGGCCGCCGAATTCGACGGTGGCGACTTCGCGGGCGAAGCGTTCGAGGACTTCGAGGCCGTAGCCGCGTTGGGAGCGCTGGCCCCAGGGTTCGAGGAAGACGCCGTTGTAGTGGTTGTTGATGTTGATTTTGCGCTGGAACGGTGTGCGGTCTTCGACGGTGCATTCGATGCCGCGTTTGCGGCTGTGGGCGTTCCAGACGCCGTTGTCGAAGCGGAATTGGACCTCTTGATCGACGTAGCCGGGGAAATTGTCGGGCGTGACCCAGCTGGTGTGGATATCGAAGGCGGCTTCGCGACCGTCGGCGTATTCGTAGATCAGGCGGAGCTGCGTGGAGTCCCAGGTGGGGCCGTCGGCGGGACCGACGAGGCCGCGCTGGCCGGTGCAGGCGACGCTTTTGAGGCGGCCGCCGAAGGTAAAGTCGATCAGCTTGATGTAATGGACAGCGACGTAGGTGCCAGGGTTGCGGCCTTGGATCCATTCAGCGAATTGGCCGCCGCTGATGCTTTTGGGCTCGAGCAGGGTGCAGTAGCCCGTGTTGACGTGCTTTAGCTCGCCATCGGCGACGAGCGTACGGAGCTTTTTGTGGTCGGGATCGAGGAGCTTGTGATAGACGATTTTGGCGAGGACGTTGTTTTTTCGTGCCACGCGATCGAGTTCGTCCAGCTCGCCCAGCGTCAGCACCGAGGGCTTCTCAATCAAAACGTGCTTGCCGGCTTCCAGGGCTGTTTTCGCAGCGGAGAAATGGCGGTCGTCGGGCGTGGCGACGCAGACGAAATCGACGCCGTGCTTGAGTAGTTGGCCGATTGAATCGGGCTCTTTGAAGCTTTGGAATGAGGCGATGCGGTCGCCGGCGGATTTTTTATAGGCGTCGGCCCGGCTGCCGGTGCGACTGGCGACGGCGGCGAGCTCGAGTTCGCAGAGGCCGAAGCGGGGATCGTAGATGCCGGAGGCGTGGGCATGCTCGAAGAAGGGACGATAGGTCTCGTCGAAGATCATGCCCATGCCGACCATGCCGGCGCGGAGGGTGTTTTTGTGGGGGGAGAGTTGGGGCATGGGAGAGCGAGCGCAGTGGAATATTTGTTAGTAGCGCCGGGCTCATCACGCGGAGCGTGATGGCTACGGTGTGATGGCTACGATGCGGCGACCGCGTGGGATTTCTCGAAGGCGGAGATTTTGGATTCGTGCTGGAGGGTGAGGGCGATGTCGTCGAGGCCGTGGAGCATATTGTGGCGACGGGAGTCATCGACTTCGAAGGGAATCGAGAGGCCTTGAGAGTCAGTGATGCGTCGCGTGTTGAGGTCGATTGTGAGGTTGTAGCCGCCGTTGGACGCTTTTTGGAAGAGTTGCTCGACCTGGTCTTCGCTGAGGCGGATCGGGAGGACACCGTTTTTGAAGCAGTTGTTGTAGAAGATGTCGGCGAAGGTGGGGGCGATGACGGCGCGGAAGCCGTAGTTTTCGATGGCCCAGACGGCGTGTTCGCGGCTGGAGCCGCAGCCGAAGTTGCGGCGGGCGAGGAGGATCGAGGCGCCTTGGGCTTTGGGCTGGTTCAGCTCAAAGTCGGGGTTAGGGGTTTTGCCGTCGTCGCGATAACGCCAGTCGAAGAATAGGAATGGGCCGTAGCCAGTGCGTTCGATGCGTTTAAGGAATTGTTTGGGGATGATTTGGTCGGTATCGACAGCGGCCCGGTCCATGCAGGCGACGAGGCCGGTGTGGGTGGTGAAGGGGGTCATGGGAAAGGCTTGAAGGAGGAAGGCTGATGGCTGATGGCTGAAGGGGAGCAAGGAGACAATTATGAATGATGAAGGAGGAATTATGAAGGGAAGAGGGGGGCGACGGGCGAAGGTTCAGTCGGCCCGCGGGAATTGGCGGGTGATGGCGAGGATTTCGGGGTGAATGAGGCTGTTGGTGGCGATGGCTTCGCTGGAATGGATGGTGGGGGCACCTTGCCAATCGGTGAATTGGCCGCCGGCTTCTTCGATGATGGGTTGGATGGCGGCGGCGTCCCAGACGTTCATGATGGGATCGACCATTAGCTCGGCGCGGCCGGTGGCGACAAGCAGATAGCCGTAGCAGTCGCCCCAGGTGCGGGTGATATAGGCAGTTTTTTGGAGGACGTCGAAAGCTGCGGCGGCGCCGCGTTTGGCGAAGGAATCGACCTGCGAGGTGAGGAAGAGGCCATCGGCGAGAGATTTTTTTTGGCTGACGCGGCAGCGTGTTGGCGAGTTATTGGCGCGAAAGTGCCATGTTCCCTGGCCAGTGGAAGCATAGACGCCTTCGTTGAGGCCGGGGATATAGACGAGGCCGGCGAGAGCGACGCCGTCGTGCTCGATGCCGACCATTGTCCCGTAGAGGGGGACGCCGCTGATGAATGATTTCGTGCCGTCGATCGGGTCGAGAATCCAGTTGAAGCCAGAAGTGCCCGCGGAGGTGCCGAGTTCTTCGCCGAGAATGCCGTCGGCGGGAAATGCGGCGGTGATGCGGTCGCGAAGGAGTTGCTCGGCGGAGCGGTCGGCGATGGTGACCGGGGAGGCATCACTTTTGCGTTCAACCTCGAAATTGTCCTGCTGGAAATAGCGCAGCGTGAGGCGGCCGGCTTCTTTGCCGGCGGAGATGGACAGTTCCAATCGCTGGACGATCTCGGCGGATAACGCGGCAGATAGCGATTTCATGAAAACAGAATACCACGAGCAATCGCGGATTGGACCGACCACGAAATACACGAAAGACACGAAATGAATTGTTTTGCTTTTCGTGTATTTCGTGTCTTTCGTGGTTCCCTCTGCCGATTCTTAAGGTCGCATGGCAGAATGGGACTTTGAATTACACAGTTATGGCCGATCATCAATTGTTATCGACGGAAGATGCTCTCGACGAGCTGCGGTCGCGGTATGCCGAGCTGGCGGCGCTGGCGGGGTCGCTGGCGCATGAGATTAAGAATCCGCTGTCGGTCATTCGGATGAACATGGACCTCTTGGGGGAGGACTTTGGCGAGCCGCAATCGCCGAAGGAGCGGCGGGCGCTCAGCAAAATCGAGATGGTCAGCCGGCAATGCACGCGGCTGGAGAATTTGCTGAACGACTTCTTGCGTTTCAATAAAGTGAACAACCTGGAACTGACGCTTGGTAACCTGAACGACCAAATCGCGCGAGTTCTGGACCTGTTTGCGGCACAGGCCGAGGAAAACCAAGTTGACGTTGTCCGCTATCTTGATCCTGATTTGCCGAGCATTTTGCTGAACGGGGAGACGCTGCAGGCGGCGCTGGTGAACTTGGTCAAAAACGCGCTGGAGGCGATGCCGGATGGCGGGCAATTGACCGTTCGCACGCATGTGATTCGGCAAGGCGTGGCCCTCGATCTGATCGATACGGGCATCGGCATGGATGAACGAACGGCGATGAAGATGTTCGAAGCTTTCTACACGACCAAAAGCGGCGGCAGCGGCCTGGGCCTGCCGACGGCCCGGCGGATTATCGAGGCGCACGGTGGACGGATCAGCGTGCATAGCGAAGTGGGAATTGGGACGCAGTTCACGCTGGAGTTTCCGACGCCGGCGCGGATTGGAGGCGATGGGATCGCGGAGTTCGGAGTGCGGAGCGCGGAGTAAAGCCGAATGGCGCAAAAGAGTGTGCATTTCGAGAAGTCCGTTCCAGCAAGCGAGGAGACCTTGCGAAGGCTCGTTGAAGACACCGTGTTCAGCTTGCCTTCAGATTACATTGCATTCCTTCGCCAGAGTAATGGCTGTGAAGGCGAACTCGGCATCAAGCCAGGGTGGGTACAGGTTTGGCCAGCCGAGAAAGTCCTCAAATACAACGAAGGCTACGAGACTACGGAAGCAGTGCCCGGCTTCTTTGCTTTTGGCAGTAATGGCGGTGGTGAAATGTTCTGCTTCGACTTGAGAACTGCCGGAAAATCACGAGTGGTGATGATCCCTTTTATTCCTATGGAGATCAAAGAAGCTTTCCAGCTTGCCGGGGACTTTCGCGAATTTGCTAATTACTTTGGAAAGCAGCAGAATGAGTAATCAGCCTGATTTAGCATTTGGCACTTTACCAGCAGCCACTCGTCGTTTCTTGGGACCTTGGCTATCATCGCTTTTATGGAGGAAACTACTCGCAACACGGAAGCCGTTGAGTCAGCCGGGCCGCCGATTCGGGTGCTGATCGTCGATAATGACGAGGCGCTGGCGCGGGCGATGGAAGAGAGTTTGGTCAAGGTCGGCTATGAGTGCATTGTGGCGACCAGCGGGCCGGAAGGGGCGCGGAAGATCGAGACGGATACATTCGATGTCGTCGTCACCGATCTGGTGATGAACGATGTGGATGGGATGGAGGTTCTGGGGCGGGCGCGACAGAAATTGCCCGACGCCGAAGTGATTCTGGTTACCGGCCATGCGACGGTGCCGAAAGCCGTCGAGGCGATGCAGCAGGGGGCGTTCAATTTTTTAGAGAAGCCGATCACGACGACGCGGCTGCGGGCCGTTTGTGAAAAGGCGGCGGATGCGATTCGGCTGAAGCGGCAGAATA
>DASXLL010000174.1:0-27420 GCA_036496265.1 Pirellulaceae bacterium
TCTTGCCTGGATTGCCACTGCGTACCGTTGGCGGCTCGCGTGGCGATTGTGGCGGCTAACAAGCGATGATGCTGCCCCGTACGCCGAACCACCGCGCCTCCCTGGGTCGCGTGAAATAATGCCTATTTCAACGGGCTGCTAGGGTAAGGGTATGGCGTGTTCCAGTTCGCTATACTCGCGACTCCCAACCGCATTACCGCCCCTACTTTCAGTCTCACAATCCGCATTCTGCATTCATAATTCATAATTCAGCATTTGCCTCCCCATGCCCCATTCCCTCCTCAACCACACCGCCCTCGTCACCGGCAACAGCACCGGCCTCGGCAAAGCCATCGGCCTCGCTCTCGGCAAGGCCGGCGCTAAAGTCCCCGTCAACTTCTTCAACAACGAAGCCCGCGCCAAGAAAACGCTCGCCGAATACGAGCAAGCCGGCATTAAAACTTGCTTGATCAAAAGCGACGTGACGACCGAAGCAGGCGTGGAACTGCTCATCGCCGAAACCGAAAAACGCCTTGGCGCACCGGACATCATCGTTCCCAACGCCACCTGCGAACAGCCTCTCCGCCCGATCGAGGAATACGACTGGGCCTTCTACCAATCGATGCTCGACTTCTTCGTTAAAAGCCCCTACCTGCTCACCCGCCGCACGCTGCCGCACATGAAGCGTCAAAAATGGGGCCGCATCATCAACATCACCAGCGAAGTCTTCCAACGCTCCGTCGCCCCCTTCAGCGCCTATGTCGCCGCCAAAGGGGCCCAAATCGGCTGGTCCCGCAGCATGTCCCGCGAGCTCGCCCCGTTCGGAATCACCGTCAACATGGTCGCCCCCGGCTGGATTCCCGTCGAGCGCCACGAAAACGACCCGCAATCCGAGAAGGACGGTTACTTCGCCCAAATTCCCATGCAACGCTGGGGCATTCCCGCCGACGTTGGCGAAGCCGTGTTGTATTTCGCCAGCGAAGAAGCCTCCTTCATCAGCGGCCAAACCCTCTGCGTAAACGGCGGCCTGACGCCCTGGTAAGCCCATAAGACGCCCTGGTAAGCCAAGAAAACGTGAAACAACAATCGCGCTGTAGGGAACGCCCTCTGTGGCGTTCCGCGACCCACCAATTTATTTTCCAAATTCCGGCCCGGTTTTTCCCCGAAATCGCGATGTATAAAGTGAAGCTACGAACTGCGCAGTTTTGCCGCCCACCAACCCACCGCGAGCCGCGCTAAAGAAACACTAAAGTTTAATCACCTGCCAACTGAACAATAATTCACAAGTCCACTGCCTATAACAACTTGCAACTTGCGCTAAAGCTCCTCGCACAAAAAAAACTTCGAACTTTAGCGTCACCGAACCTGAGCCGAGATTGACAACCATGCCCGACCTCAAAGATCTCGTCGATCAATTCAAAGTCCAGCCCGGCAAAAAGCTCCGCCTCAAGGACTACGATCCAAGCTGGGAAGGCGACGGCGACATCCCCAAGGCCGAGCGCAAGGAATTCGCCGCCAAGGTGCTCACCGAGGACGTCAGCGAGCTGGCCAAAGCTCAGGAAATGCTCTATGCCAACGACAGGTGGTCGCTGCTGGTGATTTTTCAGGCGATGGACGCCGCCGGCAAGGACAGCACGATCAAGCACGTTATGTCCGGCATCAACCCGCAGGGCTGCCAGGTCTATTCGTTCAAGCACCCGTCGCCCGAGGAGCTCGATCACGATTTTCTCTGGCGCTGTGCCCGCTGCCTGCCCGAGCGCGGTCGCATCGGCATCTTCAATCGCTCGTACTATGAGGAAGTGCTCGTCGTCAAAGTCCATCCCAACCTCGTCACGTCGCAGCACATCCCGGGAGCGGAGCCGGACGACAAAAAGTTCTGGGAGCACCGTTACGAATCGATCAACAACTTCGAGCGGCATCTAACTCGCAACGGCACCGCCATCGTCAAATTTTTCCTCTACGTCTCCCAGGAGAAGCAGCGCGAGCGGTTCATGGACCGCATCAACGATTCGTCCAAGCACTGGAAATTCTCGGCCAGCGACATGGCCGAGCGCGACCACTGGGACGAGTACATGGACGCCTACCAGCAGTGCCTCGAAGAAACCAGCACCAAAGCGGCCCTCTGGTACGTCATTCCCGCCGACCGCAAATGGGTCAGCCGGGCCCTCGTTGCCAACATTCTCGTTCAAACCATCCAATCCCTCGGCCTCTCTTGGCCTACAGTCACCGCAGAGCAAAAACGCCAAATCAAAGAGGCCAAGGCCAAACTCGAAGCCGAAGAAAAATAAGCATCCCCACTTCATCCTTCATCCCTATTCCCATGACTACCTCCCGCCGCCGCTTCCTCCGCACCACGGCCGCCATGGCGACCGTCACCATTCTTCCCTCCGGCTTGCTGAAAGCCGCTCCCAACAGCAAGCCCGATATTGCCGCTGTCGGCGTCGGCGGCAAGGGCTGGAGCGACATCACCGAGACGTCGAAAGACGGCGCGGCCAACGTCGTCGCCTTCTGCGATGTCGATAACGCCGGTGCAGCACGAGGCGGCAAAGCGCGGGCAAAGGGAGGCTTTGGTATCGCCGCCGAGAAATGGCCCGACGCTAAGCGCTACACCGACTGGCGCGAAATGCTCGACAAGGAAGGCAAACGGCTAAATGGTGTCACCGTCTCGACACCTGACCACATGCACGCCCCGGTCACGATGACCGCCATGCAACTGGGCATCGCGACCTATACGCAAAAGCCGCTAACGCGAACGATTTATGAAGCCCGCCAGCTCACGCTCGCCGCCCGCCAGGCGAAGACGGTGACGCAGATGGGCAACCAAGGCCACAGCGGCGTCCCCTATCGCACTGTTGTCCGCCTGATTCAAGACGGCGCGATTGGCAAGGTGAAAGAGGCCCACACCTGGTCAAACCGCCCCACCTGGCCCACTCACGGCATCGACCGCCCGACCGGCAACTCGCCGATTCCAGCCAATCTCAATTGGGACCTTTGGCTCGGCGTCGCCCCTGAGCGACCCTATGCCGAAAAGGTTTATCACCCGTTCGCCTGGCGCGGCTGGTTCGACTTCGGCGCCGGTGCCCTCGGCGATATGGGCTGCCACATCATCGACCCCGTCTATTGGAGCCTCGGGCTCTCCGCACCGACCAAAGTCTGGTACGAAGGGCCAACTCCCAAGCCCGAAACGTTCCCCAAGTCCGAGACGATCCACTACGAATTCCCCGGCACCAAATTTACCGCCGGAAATACGGTTAAGGTTCTCTGGTACGACGGCGGCCTGCTCCCGCCCGCCGAGTTAGCCCCGCTGTCCGCCGGCGAAAAACTGCCCGACAACGGCTGCCTCTTCATCGGCGAAAAAGGCGTCCTCCTCTGCCGCCACGGTGGCTTCCCCCAATTGTTGCCACAGGAAAAATTCAAAAACTACGCCATTCCCAAGCTGGAAGAGGTTGACCACTACCTGCAGTGGACCAACGCCATCCGCGGCGAGGGCAAAACCACTTCCAATCTCGACTACGCCGGCCCCCTTACCGAAACCGTCCTCCTCGGCACCATCGCCTGCCGCTTTCCCGGAGAGCAACTCGCCTGGGACTCCACCAACCTCCGCTTCACGAACTCCGAGAAAGCCAACGACCTCGTAAAGCAACCCTACCGCAAAGGTTGGGAAGTGAAGGGCTTGTCCTAGGCTTGGGAGGGCGAGGCTCCCGCCGAGCCTTTTGCGCTATTCCGCCTTCATTTGCCGAATCCACTCCCCAAACAACCTCACCGCCAACGGATCGACAAGATTCGTCGCCAACTGCGGCATCTGTCCTGAATTCGGCCCTCGGTGCGAAATGCGGTGAAACAAAACCGATCGTTCCGGATGCCCCGGCGCAATCAGCCGGGCGTCCTCAAGATCAAACTTGTGATGCAGCGGCGGCACATCGACGACATTCATTTTTTTCAGCGATGCCGAATACTCCAAATTCATCTGCGCATTGCCGCCGCCAGCGTTGATGTGGCAAATGGCACAATTGGCATGCAAATAAGACTTCGCCCGCAGCTCCAGCGGCTGCGTTCCATCCGCCGGATCGACCAGCTTCGCGAGCTTTTCGATGTCAGGCTTTTTCTTCAACAGATCAAGCTGTTCAAAAACCCGGAACTGATGCTCAATTGTCCCGCCGTAATCGTGTTCCTTATTCATCTGCGCCGTCGAAAGTCCCAGCACAAAATTCGCCGCCCGACTATGACAAACCATGCATTCCACGCGACTGGGAAAATGCCATGTCTGTTTTTTTCCTTCCTGCACGTAATCACAATCCGCGCCTTCGCCTGCCACAAGCTCCGCATCCGTTTGCTCGTCGTTCCACCGATACGAATACCCGGCCCATTCATTGCTCTGCTGCTTGGTCAACAATCGCGTCTCGATCCACCGCCGGCCGGTTGAATCACCCGCCGTCGGCTGAAACGCAAACGACTTAACGAGAACCGTGCCTTCCGGAAAGTCCCAGCCGTTCTTTTGGCCGAGATCGATTTTGAATGACGATGCAGCCGATTCCGGAACCGCAAAAAACCGTTCCTTGTAAGCTCCATCCGACCACAGCGGCGAATTGACCGAATAAGCGATCACGCCAGGCTGCATGGCGTTGTCTTTGACGCTCGTAAAAAACCCCGTTTCGCTCAGCTTCCTTGGAAACTTGCTCGGGCCACTTTGTGGCGGCGAAGGTTCCAAATAGTAATATCCTCCCTCACCCTCACCATGATGATCGGCAACTAACAGCTCACCGCGGCTATCGATCGCAAAGCCCGTAATGTTGAACGTCGTGTCGGCGAGCAGCTTGTGCCAAAGAACTTTTGTGCCATCGTGCCGGATCGCCCAAATCCGGCCCGTCGAATGATCGCCATAGATGTAAGCGCCGGTCAGCTCCGGCAATTTCGTTCCGTGATAAACAACGCCGCCAGTTAAGGACCGCGCCTCGCTGTGATGATGCTCCGCCACGGGCGGCGTCAACGGCTGTTTTTCCATTTTCCGATTGGCGTAGAAAATGTGACTGCCTTCATAGACGCTCCAGCCAAAGTTCGCGCCCTTCGTGACGAAATAGACCTGCTCCCACAGATCCTGCCCATTGTTGCCGACCCAAATGTGACCGGTTTTCGGATCGACGGCGATTCGCCACGGATTGCGCAGGCCATAGGCCCAAGTTTCCGGCACGGCGCCCTCGACGCCGACAAAAGGATTGTCGGGCGGAATGCGGTAGCTTCCCGTGGTAGGCACACTCCGTGTGCCGTCGGCCTCGGACGGCACACCGAGTGTGCCTACTACGTCGACGTCGATTCGCAGCACCTTGCTGGTGAGTTGCGTCAGATCCTGGCCGCGAAGATTCGTATCGGAATCGCTCGTGCCGTCGCCGGAAGTGACATACAGCATTCCATCGAGACCGAATTCGAGATCACCCCCGTTATGCCCATTGGATTCCCAGGAGATGATGTCGAGCGCGGTCGCTGGATCGATCGTGAAATCGTTGCGATCGAGCGTGTAGCGGGTCACATACGTTCGCTTCGGCCCGCCATCGACCGCCCCATTCCACCCAACGTAAAGATAGCCGTTGTCGGCGAATTTCGGATGAAACGTGATGCCATACGCCGTCCCTGCCGCCGGAGTCGTCAAAACAAGTTCGGCAGTGTCCGCATCCGGATCGTCGCGAGCGCGGACGACCCGCGAGGAGGCATAGGGTTTGTCTTGGACGATGATTAGAAACTGGTCGCTGCCTGGAATCCGATCGAGGCAGATCGGAAAGTTGAGCTTCAGCTTCGGAAACGCCCGTACCGGCCGATACGGCAATGGTGGATTGGGCGAACCGACGACTTTTGACGTTGTGATAAAAGCTTGCTTGGGAATACCAGGACGGATATCGAGTCCCGCCTTCATTCCGACAAATTTCAGATTCGCGTAATCTTCCAGCAGGTGAAAGCTCGGCTGCGAGAGCGGCGCGGCCGTCGATGTTTCCGGCTTTTCATTAAGCGTGTAGTCATACCGGCAAAGAGCAAATCGCCACACATCACCATTCGCCGGCCGGCCGCCAGTGCGAGCGAAATCGCTCCATGGAATGCGGCCTTCGACCGACCAGCCTTCGTCGCGGTCCGTTCGATTGTCGAGCGTGCCGCGGCGGACCACTTTGGCTTGCCAATGAAATTCCCCATCGGCCTTAGCCTGGTCGAACGCTACGCCCTTCCGTTCAAAGTAGATGTCGAGCATCGTGCCCGCCGCGTTGACCTGAAATTCATAATACGGCGGCTTCGCGTCGTCGGGCCGGAAAAACAGCTCAAACACATCGTTCAGCCACGTGCGATCGTCGTGCTGCAAAAGATCAGCAAACAGATCGTGATCTTCCAGTTCCGCAAAGAAATACAGATTGTCGCGGTCCCACAGCAGCTTGGCTTTGGTCGCGGTTTTGGCCGCACGGGCATTTTCGCCCAGCCAGGGCAAGCCGAAATTATCGATCAACTCCGCTTGCTGCCACGCCGGCTCGTCGGCTTTGCCGTCGATCGTGATCGGCCCGGCGGCCCAGCGACATTCGATTGTCGGCAGGACCTTTTCCTGTGCCAAAGCTGACAAGGCCACAAGCAGGAAGCACAACACAAGCCAGTTACGCATAGCTAGACTCGGCGGCCGAAGTAACAAAGACTCTTGCTACTCTAGGGCCCCCCAAGCCCAGGCACAAGCGAACACAGCCGAGACACAAGCGAACGGCAACTACGGCCCGCGACCACCGCCATGAGAGTGGCCGCCAAACGACGGCTGCGATGTGTACGGCTGAAAATACTGCGACCGGTCGTTGAGATCGTACGACGGATAGTGACCATCGATCCAGGGCTGGGCATAGTTTGCGGCGGGTTGGCCGAAGGATCCGGGGAAGCCGCCGCCCATGCCCGCTCCGCCCATGCCACCGCCGCCCACTCCTCCTCCGCCGCTGATGAAAGGAGTGCCGCCGGCGCCGCCTCCATAGCCGAAACCACCGTAGCCACCCGCGGAGCCGAAGCCGTAGGGCGGGAAAAAGCCGCCGAGGATGCTCACGCCGCTCCCACCGCCGCCGCCACCGCTATACGGATAGCCGCCGGTGCCACCGCCAAGACCGCCATAAGGCGGGCCCCACTGTTGATAAGGAACGGAGTAGGGCCGCGTCGGGAACCGCCATTGTTCATACGGCACAACCTGAGCGCCCCACTGCTCGACGACATGCATATTGTCTGAGCTGTTGCCGTAGTCGATAGTGCTGCGAAATTGCCGGTAACCGCTCTTCAAGTAATCCGGCCGCTGAAAGTAGTAGTACGGCCCGATCTGAGCGAACTGCGACACGCGCTCACCATTCGATTGGTCGTGCGTGTAGTACGACGGCGCCGTTGCCCAATCGGCGGCGTTGAGCGCGCCCGTCACAGCCAGCAATAGAAAAGTCGATAGTGGGAGCGCACGAAGCATGGGAGCTGGGGAGAAGCACCAAGCATCAAATCACGAATATCAAACAAGCACCAATCATCGAATGTCGAAATGATTAGAACCGCCAGCGGTTTTGTTCATTGCGCATTTCGAGCTTGGAATTTGTTTGAAATTTGATGCTTGCGATTTGGAATTGGGTCGCGAATGCGACCGCAAGTTCCAGCCTAATTAGCAACGCTCGTGCCGCTACTGTCTTTTGGGCCGCTCGACTTGCAGTACTTCGTTCGCGGCGTCCCAGACGTACTTGTGGCCGGGAGGAAGCGGCGGCAGTTTGATCAGGTAAGGATCGAGGACTTTGGCCTTCAACTCGGCATAATCCTTGGGAGCGTCTTCGGTCGCGCGATACAACCGATACTGCCCGTAAAATGCTTGCTCGAATGCGATCCGCTCCTTCGCGGCGAAAAAGGCTTTGACCGGCGTGACCAAAAGGCCCTGTTCGTTGTCGAGGCTGCGGCCTTTGGCGCCGACGCCGGCTTGAGCTTTCACTCGTTCCGTGCCCGGCTCCGGCGGCGGCAGCGACGATGGTTGTGCGGGCTGCGAAGCACTGGGCCGGGCGGCCAAATCGTTCACATCTCCAGCGAAAACACCGAATTTCGTCTCGGGCGGTAGCGGAGCGGCAGCGGGTGCTGGAGCCGCGGGCGGAGGCGGCGGAGGTGCGCTACCGGGCGGAGGCGGCGCGGCGGGCGGACCGCTGGAAACGGGCGTCGGAGGCTCGCAGCCGAGCAGTGTGATGCCCAAAAGCAACGCGGTAGGCAACATGGCAACGCGGTGTTTCATAAACGCCTCGTGATAAGGTTCGGGACAGGCCGGTGGCCCATCCTACGCGGGCGGAACTTCGAGCTTCCAGCTTCGCTCCATCTCCGTAAGCACAGCATGCTTCGTCATGTTGTATTGTAGCGGCGTCAGCGTAATAAAGCCCTTGGTAATCGCCGTGAGATCCGTTTCCTGGCCATCGTCTTTGGGCGGTGGGTCGTTGGTGGCCCAGTAATACGACCGGCCGCGAGGATCGGTGCGTTTGATGAATTGCTCGCCATAACGGGCCACGCCCATCGGCACGATCTTCACGGCGGCCGGCGTTTTGCACGCCACAGTTGGAATATTCAAATTATAAAGCTGCGGGTCCGGACCTTTTTGCCGCAGAATTTGCTCGATGATGCTGGCGGCGATTTGCGACGCGCGGCCAAAGTTTGCATGCTCGTTGTATTCGAGTGAACAGGCAATGCTCGTGATACCGAAGAACGCGCCTTCAATCGCCGCCGCCACGGTGCCCGAATAGAGAACGTTGATCCCGGCATTCAAGCCGCCATTGATCCCGCTGATGACAATATCCGGCCGTCGCGGGCAGAATTCGAAAATACCCAGCTTCACGCTGTCAGCCGGGCTGCCTTCGACGGCCCAGCCGCGGAGCCGCTCGCCGTCATAAACCTGCTTGGCCACGAGCGGCGTTAGGAACGTGATCGAATGGCCGACGCCACTTTGCTCCGTCGCCGGCGCTACGACGACAACATCGCCCAAGCGGCGCAGCTCCGCTTCCAGGGCTCGGAGGCCTGGGGCGTAAATGCCATCGTCGTTGGTGAGAAGGATTAGCACGATCGTGGGGCAGGCTTCCAGCCTGCCATAAAGACACGGCAGGCTGGAAGCCTGCCCCACTGCGGGACCAAGTTTGGTCCCGGCTATTGGATGTTAGGCGTGCCGAACATGCCTCGCCAACCCCCATGCTCACCATGCCGCAGCGGCGATACAATTCACGATTCGCCGCAGGCCATTGTGCCGCGGCTTTTTCTGTTAATGGATTGCCGACATGACCGCCGCTAGTTCCATTGCCGACGAACGCGTGCTTGTCCTCGATTTTGGGGCCCAATATGCCCAGCTCATTTCCCGCCGCGTGCGGGAGAACAACGTCTATTGCGAGATCGTCCGGCACAACATTACGCCTGAGCAAATTCGCCGGCATTCCCCGCGCGGATTAATTCTGAGCGGCGGGCCGTCGAGCGTTTATGAAAGCGGAGCGCCGAAATGCGATCCGGCGATCTTCAAGCTTGGTATTCCCGTCCTTGGCATTTGCTATGGGATGCAGCTCGCCTGTGAGACTCTGGGCGGCAAAGTCGAAAACGCTCCGGCTCGCGAATATGGCCGCGCCCGCTGTCACGTAACCAAGGCCGACGACTTTTTGGCTGGTGTCCCGGAGCAATTCGATGTCTGGATGAGCCACGGCGATCAGGTCAGCCGAGTGTCGGACGAGTTTGTGCCGCTGGCAGCGACCAAAACCTGTCCGATCGCTGCAGTAAGACATCGCTCGCTGCCGGTCATTGGAGTGCAGTTTCATCCGGAGGTGACACACACACCGCTGGGCAGCCATTTGCTGCACAACTTCCTCACGGCCGTTTGCGGCTGCCGCGGAACCTGGAAGCTGGGCGATTTTGCGAGGCAGTCCATCAGCCAAATGCGCGATCGAATCGGCCGCGAGCGAGTCATTTGCGGCTTATCCGGCGGCGTCGATTCGGCGGTGACTGCGGCACTGCTCTATCAAGCAATCGGACCACAACTTTCCTGCATTCTCGTCGATAACGGCCTGCTCAGGAAAGACGAACAGGCAGCAGTGATTGCTGAGTTCACCAAGCATTTCAAAACCGACCTGCACGTCGTCGCCGGTGAAGCAAGGTTTTTATCGACGCTGAAGGGAATTACCGAGCCGCAAGAAAAACGGCGGCGGATCGGCCATGCCTTCATCGAGTGCTTCAAGGAAGAGGCCAAGAAAATCCAGGGCGCGAAGTTTCTGGCTCAAGGAACGCTTTATCCAGACGTAATCGAGAGTGGGGCGGCGGCCGATGGCCCGGCGGCGACGATCAAGTTGCACCACAATGTCGGCGGTTTACCAGCCGAGCTTGGTTTTGAGCTCGTGGAACCACTGCGCGATTTGTTCAAAGACGAGGTGCGACGGCTAGGCGTCGAATTAGGCCTGCCGGAAGACCTCGTCTGGCGACATCCCTTTCCTGGCCCCGGCCTGGCGGTCCGCTGCCTCGGCGAAGTGACGAAGGACCGGCTCGACGTGCTCCGCGAGGCCGATGCGATCATGATTGACGAAATCAAAGCCGCTGGACTCTACCGCCAAACCTCGCAAGCATTCGCCGTGCTGCTGCCGGTGCAAAGCGTCGGCGTGATGGGCGACGCCCGGACGTATGAAAACGCCGTGGCGCTGCGGTGCGTCAACACTGACGACTTCATGACCGCCGATTGGAGCCATTTACCATACGAAGTGCTCGCGCGAATCAGCACGCGGATCATCAACGAAGTGAAGGGCGTCAACCGCGTCTGCTACGACATCAGCAGCAAGCCACCGGCGACCATTGAATGGGAATAACTGCCACGGCGAATCGCGCCCTTCTACGCGCCTCCGCCGGCTGCCCGTAAACTCTAAGGATTCAATCGCGAAAGCCTGGAAAGTCTCTCCTCATGTCGCTCGACGCTTATCAGCCGTGCCCCTGCGGCATCGACAAAAAGATCAAATTCTGCTGCGGCGCGGAAATAATCGATGACCTGGCGAAAATCGAAGACGCGCTCTCCGGTGAGCAGCGATTGGGTGCCCTCGACCTGACAAATCGGATACTGGAAAAGAAACCGGATCGGCCGTGCCTCTTAATGCACAAGGCGACGATCCAGATGGCGCTCCGCGAGCTGGATGCTTGCCGCCAGACAATCGATCACTTGCTCAAGGTCGCGCCGGGCAATCCCGGCGGTCTGGCGATCGGAGCGATGCTCGATTGTCAGGAAGGTAAGGCGGAAGAAGCGGTTGAAAAGCTGCAATCGGCACTCGAAGCGCAACAAGGCAAGCTGATTCCCGTCGTCTACGAAGCGATCGGCATCATCGCTCGCACCTTGGATGCCGTCGGCGAACCGCTGGCCGCACAGACCTACGCCGTTTTTCAGGCCGCCGCCAGTCAAGGCAAGGACCGCAACGCGGTAATGAATTTGCTCGAGCTGGAAGCCAGCGGGCAGATTCCACTTGCCGTTCACGGAATGACCGGATTGGTCACCGCCCCGGCTGAGAGCCCGATGAAGGCCGCATCCGTCGCTGAGTTCAATGCGGCCCTCAAGCAGGCAGATTTGGGATGCTGGCGGAAGGCGGCAGCTCTGTTCGCCGCGCTCGGCAAGAAGGAGCCGAATGAACCGAGCATTTGGCGTAATATCGGCGTCTGCCGCCTGCGCACTCTCGACAACAAAGGTGCAATCGATGCGTTGCACCAGTATGCTTCGATCAAAAGTGTGCCGCGCGACGACGCGGTCGAGGCCGAGGCGCTTGCTCAACATTTGCGCGACCCGTCAGAGATCGACGCGCTACCCGAAGTAACGGTCACCTACGGGGTGAGCGATGCGCAAGCGCTCCGCGAGCAACTCTTGTCGAGCAAACGCGTGCAGAACGTGCCGTTCGATGCGGCTGCGTTTCGCGAGGCCAACGAACCGGCGCCGCTGTCGGTGTTTTTGCTGCTCGATCGCGAAATTCCCGCCAACTCACAGAGCCTCACGCGCGACAACGTGCCTAAGGTGCTGGGCGAAATGGCCTTGTATGGCAAGGAAACCGATCGGCCGGCGCGGGTTGAGTTCTCGGCGGTCAAATCGGCCGATTTCGACAGCCGCGTCAAGCATTTGCGCGATCTGCTCGGCAGTCTCGCGGGTGAAAAGCTGGGCGAAGAAGAAACGGGGCGGATGTCAGCCGTCGCCGCCGCGCTGTCGATCAACTGGCGATTCCCTGACGATACTTCCATGGACGTCCGCAAGAAGCTGATGCAAGAGCAGCGGACGCTGGCACTCCTCAGCATTTGGCCGAACTTGCCAATGGGCGTGCTCGACGGCAAAACGCCGCGGCAGGCTGTCGCCGATCCAGCCGGTCAAATTCGTGTGCAGGCGATCATTTTGCAGATGGATCTGGCTGAGCCGGTCGAAAATCCGGAATACAACAAGCTGCGGCGTTCGCTCGGCCTGCCGACGCTGGAATCGATCGATCCGAGTGGCGTGCGTGTCGAAACGCTATCGCCGGCCCGTCAGGCGCGGCTCGATGTTGCCAAAGCGACCGACGAGCAGCTCATCGAAGTTTATCGTCGAGCGGTTGTCACTTCCTCGCCGCGGCTTCTGCGCCGCATCGGTCTGGAAATCGTCTCGCGGCCGAGCCTCGATTCGAATAAGAACATGGACAAGGCCGAGGTCTATGACATTCTGGCCCGTATGTCGCTCGATGCGGACGAAGCCGTCGGCTATCTCGGCAAGGCCCAGGAAATCGCGAAGGCCAAAGGCCGCTCGCCCGCTCGCTATTTGCTGGCCGAGCTGCCGTATCGACTGCAGCGTGGCGAGGAGCAGGAAAGTCGCCGCGTGATCAATCTGCTGACGACGAAGCATGCCAAAGAGCCGGGCGTGCAAGAATCGCTGCTCAACTTGCTCGCGCAGCTCGGCCTGGTGCGTGTCGATCCCGCCACCGGCCGGCCGATCATCATGGTTCCTTCCGGCGCCGCGCCGGGAGCCGCCGGCGCACCAGTCGGCGCGGGAGCGGCTGCCTCGATGGCCGCCCCCGAGCCACAATCCGCCCTTTGGACGCCGGATCAAATGGCCCCCGTAGCGGCCGGCGGCGAAAGCAAGAGCAAGCTCTGGGTCCCGGGGATGGATTAAGGCAAATGACCAAATCACAATGACCAATGACCAAACAAGCACGAATATTAAATCTCAAATGACGGAACGGACTACTTAACGCTCTTTCGATCATTTCAATTTCGTGCTTTGAATTTGTTTGGTCATTGGTGCTTGGTCATTGGTCATTCTCTCTTCCATGCCATCCGATTTTCAGTCCGATTACATGTTGCGTGCCGTGTCGCTGGCCTGCCGCGGCGAAGGCTTTGTCGAGCCAAACCCCATGGTCGGCTGCATCATCGTGAAAGATGGCGAGGTCGTGGGCGAAGGCTGGCATCAGCAGTTTGGTGGACCGCATGCGGAGGTGCATGCGCTGAAAGCTGCGGGCGATCGGGCCAAGGGCGCGACGATGTACGTCACCCTCGAACCGTGCTGCCATCAGGGCAAGACGCCCCCCTGCACCGACGCGATCATCTCGGCGGGGATTCAACGCGTTGTCACGGCGCTCCGCGACCCGTTTCCCAAGGTCGCTGGCGGCGGGCTTAAGCGGCTGGCTGCGGCCGGCATCGACGTCGAACTCGGCCTGAGCGAAACTGAGGTCCAGCAGCTCAATGCGCCCTATTTGAAGCTCGTCACGACCGGCCGTCCCTGGATGATTGCCAAATGGGCGATGACGCTCGACGGCAAGATCGCGACGCGCAGCGGCTACAGCAAATGGATTTCGGGCGACGCCTCACGGCAAGTCGCGCATCGGCTTCGCGGGCGTGTCGATGCGATCATGGTCGGCCGCAAAACGGCCCAGCTCGACGATCCAATGTTGACGGCCCGCCCGGGCGAAGGCGCCACTCCCGGCTCAACCAGCAGTGCTCCGGCTCGCATCGCCACTCGCATCGTCCTCGACTCCATGGTCGGCCTTCCCAGTTTCAGCCAACTCGTCCGCACCGCCGCTCAATACCCGACGCTCATCGCCGCCGGCCCTGAAGCGCCCGAAAAAGAGCTTCGCCGACTGGCCACTGCAGGCTGCGAAGTGCTGCCGTTCGCGCCCCCAACGAAATATGAGCGGCTGGTTCAACTGCTCGACGAACTGGGCCGCCGCCGCATGACGAACGTTTTAGTCGAAGGCGGCGCTGATTTGCTCGGATCGCTGTTCGACGCCGGCCAGATTGACGAAGTCCACGTTTTCATCGCTCCCAAGTTATTCGGCGGTCAAAAAGGTCGCTCGCCAATTCGCGGCGCGGGCATTGAGCAGGTAACCGATGCGCTGCAGCTCGATAGTGTGCAGATGCAGCGACTGGGAGACGATATTTACGTCACGGGGCGAGTAAAACGATGAATCGCCAGCGGCTAAAAGCCCGCCGACGGATCGACCATTTGCCGTGAGTTGAAGTCGTCGAAGTCTTTCAAATGCTCGGGCGTGGGGTCTTGGAAGCGCGTGAAGTCGCGGAGCCATTCGAGGTTGATGTCGCCGACGGGGCCGTTGCGTTGCTTGGCGATGATTATCTGCGCCTGGTTGGCCAGATCTTCGCTGCCTTCGCCGCGGTGATAATACGATTCGCGATGGACGAACATGACGACGTCTGCGTCTTGTTCGATTGCCCCGGATTCACGCAGGTGCGAAAGGCGGGGAATGTTGTCCTTGCCGGCTTCCGTTTGCCGGTTGAGCTGCGCCAGGCACATGACCGGCACCTTCATTTCACGGGCCAGCCCTTTGAGCCGGCGGGCAATTTTGGCGACCTGCTCTTGCCGCGGGTCCTTGGGATTATCCGGCTCGATCAATTGGAGATAGTCGATCACGATCAGGCCGAGCGAGCCGTGCCGGCGCTTGATCCGCCGGGCGGCCGCCGCAATTTCGGTCACTGTGCGGCTGGGTGAATCATCGACAAAGAACGGAGCCCGCGACAACACTTCGGCCTTATCGACGATTTTCAGCCGATCGTCTTGAGAGACGGTGCCGTTTCGCAACCGATGGCCATTCACCTTGGCAACGCTGCAGAGCAAGCGGTCGGCCAACTCCAGCGACGACATTTCCAGGCTGACGAACAGCACGGGTACGTTCTGGCCGAGCGCGACGTTCTCCGCCACGTTCATGGCGAACGCCGTTTTGCCCATGCTCGGGCGGGCTGCCAAAATCACCAGCTCGCCCTGGTGCAGGCCGGCGGTCTTGCTATCAAGGTCGCGATAGCCGTAGTCGCAACCGCCGGCTGCATGCGTGCCGGACATGCGGGCGTCGAGCCGCTCCATCGCGTCGTGCAACACGTCACGAATTGTCTGCACGGCCGAATCGCTGCGGTTGTCGAGAATCGAAAAAATCTTCTGCTCTGATTGGCTGAGCAGATGGTTTGCCTCGTTCGATTCGTCGTAAGCGTCGCGGAGGATTTCAGTCGCTGCATAGATCAGCGAGCGAAAGGTAGATTTTTCGCGGACGATTTCGGCGTAGTAGTTGGCGTGGGCCGCGTTCGGCACGGCATTGACGATTTTGCTCAAATACGCTGCGCCGCCGACCGCTTCGTATTCGCCCGCGGTCTTCAGCCGATTGACGAGCAGTGTGTCGTCGATCTTTTTGCCCGTCTCGTGCAGTGCCACCATGTGCGTGAAGAGCTTGCGGTGGGCGTCGTCGTAAAAATCATCCGGTCGGACGATCATCACGACGTCATCGAGCACGTCGGGCAAAAGGACAATGCTGCCGAGAACGCCGATTTCGGCCTGTAGGTCGAACGGCGGCTGCCGATCCATCAATTCCGTCAGCGGGCGGCGGGCAGGCGCATCATTGCGGCGTACTGTGGACATCCGACAATCCTCCGTGAGCGATCGCACCGTAGGGTGGGACAAGGGAGCGAAGCGACCGCCGGCCCACCACAGTCCCGTAAGATACCAAACCGCCGCGGGTCTTGCTCGGCATTCATTTGCGCGAGACCGCGCGACAAGCCTCGAGCATCGTCATTTCTTGCCCAAATCCTCGCTGAGTCGCAGTCGATTCCCGAACGGATCGGTCAACGTCAGCGTTTTGGCGTTCCACGGCGCGATTTCGATACCCGGTCGCAAGTACTTGTAGTTTTTCGCCGCCAATTCGGTGTGCAACGCGTCGATGCCCTGCATTCGCACGAACACGGTCGAGCCGGGGGAGCCGTCGCCATAGTGTTCCGAAAGGTGCAGCACCAGGCCGCCTCGCGAGACTTGCATATACAGCGGCATGTTCGGCTCGAACCGATGTTCCCAATCGACATGAAAGCCCAGGTAGTCGCAATAGAACTCGCGGGCCTTCGCTTCGTCGAAGATGCGAAGAATCGGAACGATTTGGTCAAAGCTCGGCGTTGACATTATACCCGCTCCTTCATTCGTTCTCGCACCTCCGGCAGTGGATAATCAAGCAGCGAAACTCCGTCTTGGTGCGCTAGCTCCTTGAGCCGCCGCCAGCCGCGAGTGATCAGCCGTTCCTGCTCGCGAACATAAACCGAATCGAGCAGTTGTTTATCGAAGGGCCCTTCAACTTGAACGGGCTCGAAATCGGGATCGACGATGAACTGCGCCAGCGTTGGATTACAGCGAATGTGCCGCTCACGGGTCGTGTGCAGCGTCTCCGGATCAACCTGTCCGATTACATACCGCAGGTACAGGTCACTTTCCCAGATGTGCTCCACATCGCCGCCGCAAACATCGCAGAGATAGCCTTGTTCGCAGCGCGCCATGGCTCAGTTCAAGGTTCAAAGTTCAACGTTCAACGTTAAAGTAATCAACTTTGAACTTTGAACTCGGAACTTTGAACTACTTGGCTACACTTCCTTGGCATTAATCCACGTCATCAATTTCCGCAACCTGCGGCCGACTTCTTCTAGCGGGTGCTGGCGCTCACGGCGGCGGACGGCTTTAAACGCGGGGGCGCCGGCTTTGTTCTCCAGAATCCACTCGCGGGCAAATTGTCCGGATTGAATTTCCTTGAGAATCTTCTTCATTTCCTTCTTCGTCTCTTCGGTCACAATCCGCGGACCGCGAGTGTAGTCGCCGAATTCGGCCGTGTTGCTGACGCTATAGCGCATATAGTTGAGGCCGCCCTGATAGAACAGATCAACGATCAGCTTTAACTCGTGCATGCACTCGAAGTAGGCCATTTCGGGTTGGTAGCCAGCCTCCACAAGCGTCTCAAAGCCAGCCTTCACTAGCTCGCTAACACCGCCGCAAAGGACGACCTGCTCACCAAACAAGTCCGTCTCCGTTTCCTCGGCAATCGTGGTCTCAATGACGCCACCTCGAGTACCGCCAATGCCCTTGGCATAAGCCAGACCCATTTTCTTGGTTTCGGGGCTGCTGCCCGGATAAATGGCGATCAAGCATGGCACGCCGCCGCCCTTCTCGAACTCGCTGCGGACCAGATGCCCCGGTCCCTTCGGCGCGACGAGCATGGCATCGACGCCCGGCGGCGGTTCCACCTGGCCAAAGTGCATGTTGAAGCCGTGCGAAGCCATCAAAATGCTGCCGGGCTTCAGGTTCGGCTTGATCGACGTGCGATAGGTGTCGCCCTGGACCTCGTCGGGCAGCAGGATATTCACGATATCCGCCGCCTTCGTCGCTTCCTCGGCCGAAACCGGTTTAAACTTGTGCTTGATCGCCAAATCGTAGTTCGCGCCGCCCGGCCGCTGGCCGACGATCACATTCACGCCGCTATCGCGGAGGTTCTGCGCCTGAGCATGTCCCTGGCTGCCGTAACCCAGGATGGCAATCGTTTTGCCTTTGAGAAGCGAAAGGTCGGCGTCGTTGTCGTAATAGATGGTGGCGGGCATGGAATCAGTTTTGGATGGTGAGTTCTTTTGTTACCGTTAATGACGAATGACGAAATCCGAATGACCAATGACTAAAACAGCTTCAATTGGTCATTCGTGCTTCGTCATTCGACATTCACTAAGTTCTTACCGAGTGCCAGTATTTTGAAGTTGGTTCTGCTCTTCCGCCTCTTCCTCAGTATGCGGCTGATGGTTTTTGCCGCGGACCATGGCGATCCGGCCGGTGCGAACCAGCTCGAGGATGCCATAAGGCCGCATCCGCTGAATGAAAGCCTCGATTTTGCTTTCGCGGCCGGAGATTTCGATCATCAGTTCTTCCGGACCGACATCAACAATCCTCGCGCGAAAAATCTCGACCAATTCGCGGATTTCACTCCGCTTGTTGCCGGGCGGCGCCTCGACCTTGAGCAGCATCAGGTCGCGCTCCACGTGGTCGCGCGAGCTGACGTCGTCCACGTGGACGACGGTGACGATTTTTTCCAGCTGCTTGCGGACCTGATCGAGAATCCGATCGTCGCCGACAACGACGAACGTCATCCGCGACAGATTCGGATCTTCCGTCTCGCCGACAGCAAGCGAATCGATGTTGTAGCCGCGCGAGGCGAGCATGCCCGAGACGTGCGCCAGCACGCCCGGCACGTTCTGCACCACCGCCGACAGCACATGACGCATCGCCAAACTCCAAGCGCCAAAACTCCGAGAAAATGCGAATCGCTCATCGTAACTTTTGGTCCGCCGGGCGACAAGGATGGCCCCTTGCCGCTTCTTTGCCTCGCGGCCTATTTTTACGCCATGCGCATCGGCATGACCTACGATCTGCGGCACGAATATCTGGCTGCGGGATTTAGCGAAGATGACACTGCCGAATTCGACCGGGCCGAAACCATCGACCATTTGGAAAGGGCCCTTCGCCAGCTCGGCCATCAAACCGATCGTATCGGCCATGCCCAGCAGCTCGTCAATCGCCTCGCTGCCGG
Organism: Pirellulaceae bacterium; assembly: GCA_036496265.1. GTDB lineage: Bacteria > Planctomycetota > Planctomycetia > Pirellulales > Pirellulaceae > CAYLLN01. The sequence continues at coordinate 18,819 of DASXLL010000174.1, forward strand.
CGACGACTGGGACCTCGTCTTCAATATCGCCGAGGGCTTAGCCGGCATTGCCCGCGAAGCACAAGTGCCGGCCATTCTCGACACTTACAGCATCGCCTACACCTTTTCCGATCCGCTCGTGATGGCCCTCACTCTGCACAAAGGTTTGACGAAAACGGTTGTTGCGGCTGGCGGAGTGCCCACACCACCATTTGCGGTCGTTGAGGCGGAAAAAGACACCCAGACGGTTGATCTGCCCTTTCCACTGTTCGTAAAACCCATCGCTGAGGGAACCGGCAAAGGCATCTCGCCGACCTCAAAGGTCGGCGACAAGGCTGAATTGCTTTCGACTTGCCGGCAGCTTCTGGAAAAGCACTCCCAGCCGGTGCTTGTCGAGACGTACTTGCCCGGCCGCGAATTTACCGTCGGCATTCTCGGCGCCGGTGCGGCGGCCAGACCGCTCGGCACGCTGGAGATCGTTCTGCTTTCCGGTGCTGAAGCCGGCGCTTACTCCTATGTCAACAAAGAGCGCTGCGAAGACCTCGTCGAATATCGCTTGGTTCAGGCGAATCGTGATGAAGTCGTTCGACAAGCCGAAGCGATCGCTCTTCGCGCCTGGCAACTGCTCGGCTGTCGCGACGCCGGCCGTGTTGACCTCCGCTGCGACGCCGCGGGCCGCCCGCAGTTTATGGAAGTCAATCCGCTCGCCGGCTTGCATCCGCAGCATTCCGATTTGCCGATCTTGGCGACCAAGGTGGGGCTGTTTTATCCGGACCTAATCGACCACATTGTGAATAGTGCTGCGGAGCGAGTTCCAGCCGCGAAGCAATCGAAAGCCCGGCGATTTCGACCGTGAAAATCGCGATCCTCCACAATGCCGTTGCCGACGCCGACTCGGCCTCCGAGCGCGATGTGCTCGTCCAAGTCGCAGCGGTGGAGAGCGCCTTGCGCTCGCTCGGCCACCAAGGCGTTCGCCTGCCGTGTACGCTCAACCTCGAAATTATCGAAGAATCGCTCACGGCCGACCGGCCGCAGATCGTCTTCAATTTGGTCGAATCGCTCGGCGGCTCCGATCGACTCGCGCATCTGGCCGCCGTGCTGCTGGAGGACCTCGATTTGCCCTACACGGGCACTCACGCCGCCGAATTGCACTTGACGAACAACAAGCCCCGTACGAAGGAGCGGCTGCGGGCGGCCAATCTGCCGACGCCTAATTGGGCCGTCGCCGAGCGCTCCGACAGCCGCCTACCGCCGCCATACATCATCAAGTCGGTGTGGGAGCATGCCTCGGCCGGCCTCGATGATCACGCGGTGATTGCTGTTGGCGATGGCACGACGGTTTGCGAGCAAATTGATTCCCGCTCGCGTCAGCTTGGTCAGCCATGCTTTGCCGAGCAATTCATCGACGGTCGAGAGTTCAACTTGTCGCTGATTGCGACGCCCGACGGCCCACGCGTCCTGCCTCCCGCCGAAATCGACTTCAGCCAGTTTCCGATAGGTCGGCCCCGAATCGTCGGCTATGCGGCCAAATGGGACGAGGACGCGACCGAATACCACCGCACGCCTCGAACGTTCGATTTTGCCGACACAGACGAGCCGCTCCTCGACCGGCTGCGGTCGATGTCGCTCGAAATCTGGCAATTGTTTGGCCTTCGCGGCTATGCGCGAATCGATTTTCGCGTTGATGATCGTGGTCAACCCTGGATCTTGGAAATCAACGCCAATCCGTGCCTCTCGCCCGACGCCGGCTTCGCCGCCGCACTCGCTAAGGCGGAGATACCATTCGAGCGAGCGGTCGAATGGATCGTAGCGAATTCACCGCAGCTGGCGGTGGAGGAGCCAGGAGTCGGGAGTCAGGAATCAGGAGTAAGGGAACCTCCTACGGGCCGCCACTCGCCGGTCTCCCCCTCCCCCCCTCTCCCCCTCTCCCCCTCATCCGCCACCCACTCACCTACTCATCTATTCGCCACTCACGCTACTCCCAAGCTCCGCACCAAACCCAAACGCACCGACGCCGCCGCCGTCCGCTCCATCGTCGCCGCCACCGCTCTCTTTCGCGACGCCGAAATCGATGTGGCCGAAGAACTTGTCCAAACGCGACTCAAAAAAGGCTCTTCTTCCGGCTACGAATTCATCTTCGCCGAGCAAAACAAAGAAGTCATCGGCTACGTCTGCTTCGGCCGAAACACGCTCACCGTTAGCAGCTTTGACATCTATTGGATTGCCGTGCATCCTTTGCAGCAGGGCCGCGGCATCGGCAAATTGCTTCTCGAAGAAGCTGAAAAGCAAATCGCCGCCGCTCGTGGTTCACGCATCTACATCGAAACCTCGCACCGCCCCGATTATCAACCCACTCGCGGCTTCTACGAGCGTTGCGGCTATGCTCTTGTCGCCGTGCTCGACGATTTTTATGCCCCGGGCGACGGCAAAGCGACGTACGTGAAAGTCCTCGAATCGGCATCAATTGAGACGCCCGCTGAAGCTGCTGTCGCCGCAACGTAAACGGCGGTCTTTCACCCCAGTCGCACAGCGATTCACGCGCAAAGCTCGAAGAGACCTGCCGCGCCCTGTCCGCCCCCGATGCACATCGTTACAACGCCGTACCGCGTCTGGCGCCGTAACATTTCGTTGGCGATGGTGCCGACAAGCCGAGCGCCAGTCATGCCGAACGGATGGCCGATCGCGATTGAGCCGCCGTTGACGTTGAGCTTGTTCGGATCGATGCCCAGGCGGTCACGGCAATAGACGACCTGTACAGCGAAAGCTTCGTTCAACTCCCACAGGTCGATGTCTTCGACTTTGAGGCCGGCTCGCGTTAGCAGCTTGGGCACGGCAAAGACAGGGCCGATGCCCATTTCGTCTGGTTCGCAGCCCGCGATCGCGAACCCGCGGAAAACGATTTTTGGCTGGAGGCCAAGAGCTTCCGCGCGGCGGCGTTCCATGAGCAGGACCGCGCAGGCGCCGTCGGAAAGCTGCGACGAGTTGCCGGCCGTGACCGTTCCTTGGCCACTGTCAGGATCGAAATATGGCTTGAGCGACGCCAGCCCTTCCAGTGTCGTATCGGGCCGGTTGCACTCGTCGCGATCGCAACAATGCTCTTCCTGGCCGACAATTTCGCCTGTTTTCTTATCCAAAATAGCCCGCGTGACGGTGATGGGGGTAATTTCATCCTTAAAAAAGCCTTCAGCCTGCGCTCTCGCCGTGCGCTGCTGGCTGGCCAGCGCCAATTTGTCTTGCTCCTCACGACTGATCTTGTAACGCCTGGCGACCACTTCAGCCGTGTTGCCCATGACCATGTAAATACCCGGCTTGCACTCCTTCACGACAGGATTTTCGGTCAGCTTCGGATCGTGCTTAAACTTGTCGAGCGCGGTGATGCTCTCCACTCCGCCCGCAATCGCCGCATCAGTGCCTTCATACATGATTTCGTGCGCGGCCATCGCGACCGACTGCAAACCGGATGAGCAGAATCGATTAACCGTCGTGCCGGCGACCGTGACGGGGAGGCCGGCCCTGATCGCAGCGATTCGAGCGACGTTGTTTCCCTGCGTGCCATGCGGATAAGCACAACCGAGAATCACGTCTTCGATTTCGGCCCAATCAAGCTGCGGTGCCTTAGCCAGGACCTGCTGAATGCAGTGTGCAGCGAGATCGTCGGGGCGCGTCAAGTTGAATGACCCGCGAAACGACTTGGCCAGCGGAGTTCGCGCGCCGGCAACGACAACGGCTTCTCGCATAATCAGGAACTTTCTATTGGCGCGGAGCGATTTCCGCCATTACTTCATCCAGGCAATCGACGAGAAAATCGGCGTCATCTTTGGTCAAGCACATCGGCGGCTTGATGCGGAGGACGTTGCCGTCAAGGCCGCCTTTACCAATTAACAGCCCACGCTGTTTGCACTGCTCGAGCAGCTCAACGGTTTCCGTTTTAGCCGGCTCTTTCGTTTGACGGTCGCGAACCAACTCGACGCCAAGCATCAGCCCCAAACCGCGGACTTCCCCAATCAACAGCTGACGTTCCTGCAGTTCGAGCAGCCGATTCTTGAGATGCTCGCCAACAATGCGGGCATTGTCCTGGATATTCTCGCGATCGATCACTTCCAGCGTCGCCAGGCCCTGCGTCATCGAAATCGGATTGCCGCCGAACGTATTAAAATGCACGCGGTTGGTCAGTGTCTTAGCCACTTCCATCCGAGTCGTGCAGGCGCCGAGCGGTGCGCCGTTACCAATCCCCTTCGCCATCGTCACGATATCCGGCGTCACACCCCAATTTTCAAATCCCCAGTAGTGCGCCCCCGTGCGGCCGAAGCCCGTTTGGACCTCGTCGGCGATGCACAAACCGCCGTATTTTCGGACAATCTCATATACAATTGAAAAATACTCCGGCGGTGGCGTGACCGTGCCGCCGACGCCCTGAATCGTCTCCCCAATGAAGCACGCCGGCTGACCGCACGTCTCATGACGAATAATCTGCTCCACATCGTGCGCGCACCGCACATCACAGCTCGGATAGGTCAAACCATAAGGGCAGCGGTAGCAATATCCGGGCATCGCATTCTTCACGGCTGACGGCGGATTGCTCGGAAACTTCCAAGTTCCGTGCGCCGTCAGCGCCATCGTCCCCTGCGTCCCGCCGTGATAGCCGTTGCGGAGCGAAATGATCTCCGAGCGGCCGGTGAACTCCCGCGACATCAGTACCGCGACCTCATTCGCCTCGCTGCCGCTGTTCGTGAAGTACGAAACGGAAAGCTCCGATTCCGCCGGCATCTTCTCCGCCAGCTTTTTGCCGAACAGCCCAATCGTCGGATGCAAATAAATCGTCGTCGTATGCTGCAGCTTGCCAACTTGCTCCCGCACCTTTTCCACGACATACGGATGGCAATGCCCCACCGATACCGTCACTATTCCAGCAAACGCATCCAGATACCGCTTTCCCGTTTCGTCCCACACATACTGCATCTTCCCTTCGACGATCAGCAGCGGGTCGCGGTAATAGGTGATCAAGCCGGGCGTGAGATACTGCTTCCGCAGCGCGAGGACTTCCGCTTTAGTCGGGCCGTCATACGGCTCAGGAACATGTTCGCAGACCGGAAGTGTTTGTCTCTTTGAATCAGTAGCTGCTGTCACACAAACCTCCTTGTGTAGTGCTTTCCATTAAACCTTAGATGGTTTCGTTTTCCAAATCGGATCCGCATGCGAATCTGCCGCCGATTTGAACCACCGGCTAAGCGTCAGCTTCTGCTGCGTGTAAAACTGAACGCCTTCCGTGCCTTGAATATGAAGGTCGCCAAAGAATGATTTGTTCCAGCCGGTGAAGGGGAACCAGGCCATGGGGGCAGGCACACCGACGTTGATGCCGATCATGCCAGCATTGAATCGGCGAGAGAATTCGCGGGCCGCATAGCCGCTGCTCGTGAAAATGCTCGCGCCGTTGCCGTATTCGCAGTTGCGGCCGAGGGCCAAGGCTTCGTTGAGGTCGCCAGCGCGGACCACGGAGAGGACAGGGCCAAAAATCTCTTCGCGGGCCAGTCGCATGTCAGGTCGGACGCGATCCACGACGCTCGGACCAAGCAAAAACCCGTCTTTGGGCAACTCGAATTCGCGGCCGTCGAGAGCGACTTCAGCCCCTTCAGTTGTGGCGACATCCAAATACGTCGCGACCCGATCGCGATGCGCCCCGCTTATCAGCGGTCCCATATCGACCTCCGCGCCGCTGTCGGTCGGTCCGACTCTCATCGACCGGCTCGCTCTGCAAAGCCCCTCAACGAACGCGTCGGCAATACGGCCGATCGGCACCGCCACGCTCCCCGCCATGCACCGTTCGCCGGCACAGCCGAAAGCCGAAAGTTGCAATGCCTTCACCGCCTGATCCAGATCGGCGTCCGGCATGATGATGAGATGGTTTTTCGCGCCACCGGCCGCTTGAACTCGCTTGCCGTTAGCAGTTCCAGTCTGATAAACGTGTTTCGCGACGGCCGTTGAGCCGACGAACGAGACCGCGCGGACCAACGGGTGAGTCAGCAGCGCATCGACCGCCGTTTTATCGCCATGCACGATATTGAACACGCCCGGCGGCAATCCCGCCTCGGTCAGCAATTCGCCGAGTTTCATTGCCGACAGCGGCACCTTCTCCGACGGCTTCAAAATAAACGTATTGCCGCACGCAATCGCGACCGGAAACATCCACAGCGGCACCATCGACGGAAAATTGAACGGCGTGATGCCCACGCAAACCCCGACCGGGTGCCGGCTCGTTTCACAATCCACGCTCGGTGCCAAATTCGCCAGCGACTGCCCCATCAGCAGGCTCGGAATCCCGCAAGCAAACTCGACCATTTCCACGCCACGTTGCATTTCGGCCCGCGCTTCGGCCAGCGTTTTGCCATGCTCGCGCGTTATCAGTGCCGCCAACTCCTCAAATCGCGCCTGCATTAGCTCGCGATACCGAAACATGAACTTTGCCCGCTCCACCGCCGGCGTTTCGCTCCACGCTGGCAGCGCCTCCGCCGCCGCTCGCACTGCCCGATCAATTTCCTCTGCCGTGCAAAACGACACCTTGGCCTGCACTGTTCCCGTCGATGGGTTGAACACATCGCCCCAGCGGTCGCTGGCCGAGTTTTCAAATCTTCCACCAGCCAGAAATGGAACAGCCAAAGCTGAGGATGCCATTACAACTCCTTTGCTTCCTTCGTTATCTTCTGTTCATTCTTCCGTATGATATAGCTGCAATCGGCAAAGTACTATTTCGTTTTCATCCGCGGAGTCACTTCCATGCCCCGAATCGTTCGCGGCGGCCTGATTCAAGCGACGCTTTCCGAGCCAGCCACCTCGCCCGTCGCGAAAATTAAAGCGGCCATGATCGAAAAACACGACGCCCTCATCGCTCAAGCAGCCAGCCGCGGGGCCCAAATCGTGTGCCTGCAAGAGCTGTTTTACGGCCCCTATTTTTGCGCCGAGCAGCAAACCAAGTGGTACGAGCTGACCGAGCGTGTCCCCGACGGTCCAACGACCCAGCACATGGCGGCCCTCGCCAAAAAGCACGGCATTGTTCTCGTCGTTCCCGTCTATGAAGAGGAGCAAACCGGCCTCTATTACAACACCGCCGCTGTGATCGACGCCGATGGCTCCTATCTGGGCAAATTCCGCAAGATTCACATTCCACAAGTCCAGCCCGGCTTCTGGGAAAAGTATTACTTCCGCCCCGGCAACCTCGGCTACCCCGTTTTCAAAACTCGCTTCGCCGAGGTCGGCGTCTATATCTGCTACGACCGCCATTTTCCCGAAGGAGCGCGATGCCTGGGCCTCGCCGGCGCAGAAATCGTTTTCAATCCATCTGCCACCGTCGCCAGCCTCTCCGAATATCTCTGGAAGCTCGAACAGCCCGCGCACGCCGTCGCGAATGGCTATTTCGTCGGCGCCATCAACCGCCCCGGCTGGGAAGAACCCTGGCGGATCGGCGAATTCTACGGCCAAAGCTACTTCTGCGACCCCCGCGGCCGCATCCTCGCCGAAGGCACTCGCAACACCGACGACATCGTCGTCGCCGATCTTGACCTCGACCTCATCCGCGAAGTCCGCAACACCTGGCAGTTCTATCGCGACCGCCGGCCCGAGACCTACGCTGCCATTACCGCACCTTAAGCAGCCCACTAAACTCCAATATCTTCGTTCCACAATCCCGGCCGTTCAGCGATGAACTTCCGCATGAGTTCGATGCAGTGGTTATCTTGAAGCACTTCAATCGCCACGCCGCGGCTTTTGAGCAGTCCTTCTTCTCCCATGAACGTCTGATTCTCGCCGATCACGACGCGAGGAATCTTGTAAAGCAGGATCGCGCCGGAACACATCGAACAAGGCGAGAGCGTCGTGTAAATCACGCTATTGGCGTAAACCGACGCGGATTGCCGGCCGGAATTTTCCAGAGCGTCCATTTCACCGTGCAGAATCGCGCTCCCTTTCTGCACTCGCCGATTATGGCCGCGACCGATAATCTTGCCTTCATGAATCAGCACGCTGCCGATCGGAATGCCGCCTTCGGCTAAACCCAACTCCGCTTCGGCGATCGCCGCGGCCATGAATGCGTCCATAATATCCTCACACAGAAGCGCGGCTGCGCGGAAAGAAGAGGGGCATTAACAAAACATATGTCAACAGCGCGATACTGAAGCTGACAAACCAGGCATAGTCATATAGCCGCAACCAAATCGCAGGCAAATTCGGCATAAAACCGACAGCGGCAATAAATCCGGGCAGGCAAGGAACAATTCCAGCAGCGAGGGCGATAAGCGCGACTGGATTGTACCCACCGAGATACCAATACGGGCCTTCACGGCGGTACAGCCCCGCGAGATCCAGCCGCGTGCGGCGAATGAAAAAATAATCGGCAATCAGCACGCCGCCGCACGCTCCCAGCAGCAGCGAATAGCCAATTAGCCACTTGTCGATATAGACAGAAGCATTTTCCAACAGCCGCCACGGCTGAATGGCACGATCCAATCTCAATCGCAACGGCGAGAGTTGGAATTACCGAAGAAAACCTCGCTGGGAGTTTGGTAATTGAGACATTTCCGTGGACGTTCGTTGATAGATTCTACCGTCGCGGCCAGATCATAGTGTGAGACTT
>DASXLL010000175.1:0-4416 GCA_036496265.1 Pirellulaceae bacterium
TGCGATTCTTGCGCTAAGTAAGCGAATGCCGGTTTGCACGATTCGATGGAGTGATTCCGCTGGCGGACCGTTGAAATTTATTAAGAACAGCCGAGAGCTGGAGTAGGGGTTGGCAATACCCAATTTTCGACCGTGGCGCTGACGTGTAGCATTCGGTAAACGACAACGGGAATGCTTGAGGACCGCAACGCATGGCTAACGCTCTGACTCTTTCGTATCTAGAACCCGATATCGTTCTGGTGGCGTTCGATCTGCCGGGTAAGGGTGCGAACATTTTGTCGTTGTCGGTGCTAACGGAGTTGGCGGCGATCTTGGATCAGTTGGAAAAACGGAAGGATTTGGCGGGGCTGATCATTAAGTCGGGTAAGCCGGGGACGTTTATTGCGGGGGCGGATATTCGAGAGTTTTTGGCGTCGCTGAGGGCGCCGAAGAGCGAGGTAGTGGCGACGTGCCGGCGGGGGCAGCAGCTTTTTCAACGGCTGACGCAGCTGCCGCTGGTGAGCGTGGCCGCGATTGACGGAATTGCGGCTGGGGGCGGAGCGGAGTTGGCCGTGTGGTGCGATCGGCGGGTGATGTCGGGCAACCCGAAGACGGAGATTGGATTTCCAGAGGTGAAGCTGGGGCTGTTTCCGGGCTGGGGCGGGACAGTGCGTGCGCCTCGGATGGTGGGGCTGGCCAATGCGCTGGAAATGATCACGAGCGGCGAGAATATCGATGCGACGGCGGCGATGAAGATGGGTTTGGCGAGCGATGTCGTGCCGGCGGAGAAACTGCTGGAGGCGGCGATTGGCGTTGTGCGGGCGGAGAAGCAAACGGGCGAGTATTTGAAGGATCGGCAGCGGTGGAACAACCCAGTCAAGGAAGAGCCGGCGGAACTGGGTTTTTTGGGTGCGACAGCGTCGGCGATGATCCAGCAGGAAACGAAGGGGAATTATCCCGCGCCGGCGGCTGCACTGGAGTTGATGCTGGAGACGTCCCAGCTTCCGGTCGATGAGGCCTTGCAGCGCGAAGCGGAAGGAATGGCGCAGTTGTTCGGCTCGCCGGTGAATGCGGCCTTAATCAACGTGTTTTTCCTGACGGACCGGAACAAGCGGGATACCGGGCTGGATAAAACGGGCGTGGAAGCGAAGAAGGTGCAGTCGGTAGGTGTCATCGGCAGCGGCATCATGGGCAGCGGCATAGCCGCAATGGCACTGCGAAGTGAAATCGCGGTCGCACTGATTGATGCCAATCCGGAAGCGCTAGCGAGGGGCTCCAAGCAGGTGCTGGAGGAGGCGGCATATGACCGCAAAAAGAAAGGGCCGGATCTGGCCAAGACGCTGAAGCTCGCGCCGCTGTTCTCGATGACGCATCGCGAGGAGGAAATCGCCGCGGCGGATTTCATTATTGAGGCGATCATCGAGAAAGAGGAGCCAAAGAAGGAACTGATCGCGCGGCTGGAGCCGCAGCTTCGGCCGACCGCGATTTTGGCCAGCAATACTTCAACGATTCCGATCACGCGGCTGGCGACTGTTTTGAAGAATCCCGAGCGATTCTGTGGTCTTCATTTTTTCAATCCGCCGCGAAAGATGAAGCTGGTGGAGGTGATTCGCGGGGCAAAAACAAGCGATGAGACAGTGGCCACGGCGGTGACGCTTGCCAAGCGAATCGGCAAAATGCCGATTGTCGTCAACGACGGGCCGGGGTTCGCGATTAATCGGCTGCTTTTTCCCTATATGAATGAGGCCCACGAGCTGTATTGCGAAGGGGCATCGCTGCGGGAGATCGATCGAGCTGCGACGGCGTTCGGGATGGCGATGGGGCCGATTACGTTGTACGACCTCGTGGGTCTAGATACAGCCGCTTATGCGGGTATGACCATGTACAATGCGTTTCCCGAGCGGGTTGCCAGCTCGCCGCTGGTGCCGGCCATGATGCGGCAAGGGCGGCTGGGAGTGAAATCAGGCCGCGGCTTCTATTCCTATCAGAACAAAAAGGGGCGGGCGGAGGATGACCCGACGCTGGACAAACTGACGGAGCCTTATCGTCGAAAGCCGGGGCGGAAAATCAGCCGCGAGGAGATCACGAACCGGCTGTTCATGGCGATGCTCTTGGAAGCAACGCGGATGGTGGAAGACAAGATCGTTCGCGACGTCCGAGACGTTGATCTGGGCGTAATTTTTGGCCTGGGATTTCCGCCATTCAAAGGTGGCCTTCTTTACTGGGCCGATACAATTGGTGCGGGGAAGCTGCTGGAGATGATTAAACCGCTGGAGCAGTTCGGGCCGCGGTTTAAGCCGACGGAGATGTTATTGGAGATGGCGAAGAATGGCGGGAAATTCTATCCGCCGAAATGAAGCACCAAATTACAAGCATCAAATCACAAACAACGACCAATGTTCAAGCACCAATGGCCGATGGCGTTTGGGACATTTTGATTTCGTGGTTGGTATTTGTTTGCGATTTGATGTTTGGTTATTGGAATTTGACATGAAAAGCGCTGTGATTATTGATTGCGTCCGCACTTCTATTGGGCGGGCGCATAAGGAGAAGGGTTGGTTCCGCGATGTACGGAGCGACGATTTGGCGGTGGCGTGTGTGAAGGCGCTGATGGAGAGAACGAAAATCGATCGGGCGTTAATTGAAGATGTCGTAATGGGCAACACGCAGCAAACGGGTGAGCAAGGCCTTAATGTAGCGCGATCGATTGGTTTAATGGCGGGTTTGCCCGTGGAGACGGGTGGGACGACCGTGAATCGGCTGTGCGGCAGCAGCTTGCAGGCGCTGAATCAGGCGTCGCACGCGATTTGTGCGGGATTTGAAGACGTGCAGATCGTCGGGGGCCTGGAGCACATGCAGCACATTCCCATGGACCACGGGATCGACCTCAATCCCAAACTGTTTCAGCGAACGAGCAAAGGCGCGCTGATGATGGGAGTGACGGCGGAGTTTTTGGCCCAGACGCAGGACATTTCGCGGCAAGATCAGGATGCGTTCGCGTTGCGGAGCCATCAGCGGGCGGCGGCGGCACATCGGAAGGGGGAATTCAAGCGGGAGATCGTGCCGGTATATGCTCGCGACGAGGATGGCAACCGATTTTTGGCCACCGGCGATCAGTGCGTGCGGCCGGATGCATCGATGGAGAGCCTGGCGGCACTAGAGCCGGCGTTTATGCCGAAGATTGGGACCGTCACGGCCGGAAATAGCTCGCCAATCAACGACGGGGCGGCGGCGATGCTGATCATGTCGGAGGAGATGGCGAAGTCGCTCGGTCTAAAACCACTCGTTCGCGTCCGCGCCACCGCGGTCGCGGGGGTTGAGCCGTGTGTCATGGGCATGGGTCCAGTGCCGGCGGTTAAAAAGGCGCTGAAGCGGGCCGGCTTGTCGCTGTCTGATATCGATTTGATTGAATTGAACGAAGCGTTCGCATCTCAGGCGCTGGCTTGCATTCGCACACTCGGAATGAACGAAGAGAAGGTCAATGTCCGCGGCGGGGCAATTGCGATCGGTCATCCGTTGGGAGCCAGCGGAGCGCGAATCGCGACAACGCTCATTAACACGATGGTCGATCGCGGGGCACATTTGGGGCTGGCGACGATGTGCATTGGGCTGGGGCAGGGAATTGCGACGGTTTTTGAGCGGGTTTAGCAACTCCATTAGCCGGGAGCGAACTTGCTCCCGGTTTTTCCGCAGCATCGTGCCGTATTGCGGTGGAATGCGGATTCCGGGAACAGGTTTGGTCCCGGCTATTGGCAGAATTTGACGACCGCGTCGCGGTTGATCTCGATGCCCAGGCCGGGCTTGGTGGGAATATCGATCCAGCCGGCCGAATGCTGGACCGGCTCGGTGACATTGGCATTGCGCAGCGGATGCGCCGAGCAGTCATATTCGAAAATCGGCTCAGTGGAAAATAGGGAGTGATTGGCCGGCGGAATCGCGGCAATGAATTGCAGCGAAGCAGCTTGCGCGACCGCAGATCCCCAAACGTGCGGATTAACTTGAACGCCGTGGCTGTGGGCCAGGGCGATGATGTGACGGGCAGCTGTGAATCCGCCAGCAGAGCAGATGTCGGGCTGGACGATATCGACGCAGCGGCGGTCAAGCAGCTCGCGAAAGCCGTACAGCGAATGTTCGTTTTCGCCGCCGGCGATGGGAATCGTCAGTTTTGAGCGGACTTCGCCGTAGGCGGCGTAGTCTTCCGGCACGACGGGCTCCTCATACCAGCGGAGGGAGAACGGTTCGAGGGCTTTACCCAGTCGAATGGCGTCGGCAACACCGTAGGCGTGGTTGGTATCGATGGCACGATCCAATCTCAATCGCAACGGCGAGAGTTGGAATTACCGAAGAAAACCTCGCTGGGAGTTTGGTAATTGAGACATTTCCGTGGACGTTCGTTGATAGATTCTACCGTCGCGGCCAGATCATAGTGTGAGACTT
>DASXLL010000176.1:0-52789 GCA_036496265.1 Pirellulaceae bacterium
TGTCGCTTGCCGTTGCCGACGGCGTCCATCGCATCGGTTGCGAGAACCTCAGACGTTTCGTTCATTGCTCGGCCACGAATGAGTTACTTCTTGCAGTTTTTTGGCGTTGGATTTCTCGTTTTGCAAATTTCACGCCGAACGAGTAAAGCCTCGGGAATTTGGCGGTTTGCACCACGCCAGGGCACTATTCGTCCAGCCACATTGGGCACAGAACGGCCAACGGACCAAGCCTCACGCTGCTTCTTTTCCAGCCAGACTATTGGCGATTGATTTCAATAAAACGGTTCCTGCCTACAAGGTGCCTGCTAGCACGCATCCACCCGTAGCGGAAGTCTTATCGCAGCCGCCGCCATAACGGGCTGGCATTCGAAGGGGTGGGGAATTCACGTGGCGCGTTTCATGATCGTGTTGTCTGTTGTGCTTTTAGTGCTGCCAAGCGGCATACCGGCTGCTGCGACTGCCCCGCTAGAACCAGCTTCCGATTGTACTCGCCCCAAAACAGCACGTTCCCGTCATATTGGTTGATGACATACGCGATGTGGCCACACGCATCCAAACCGTCAACAACGATCCAGGCGGGCGGAGTCGATTCAAATCTGGGACGTCGAGGCCAAGCGGTTGCAAATGCGACTTGCGGAGCATCACAATCAAATCGGCTCGCTCGTCTTCTCGCCAGACGGCAAACGTCTGGCATCGGTCGGCTTTTTGGGCGGGCCGATCAAGGTGTGGTCGCCGGAGGCGAAGGGCAAGCCAACGCCTGTGAAGCCGAAAAATAGCCGGCCGCTGTGATGTGACTACGGCCCACGGAAGCTGGTTTTCACCGCGTGAAACGGCCTTTCGGCCTATGGGAGCCGCAATTTACCGGCTAAAATTCCGTGCATCGCTCGTTTTGCGGCTCGTATGTGACGGGAGCTTGTCGTAGTGGATTTGAAACGTTTTGTTGCGCCGTTTTCGCCCCCGACCTCCACGCTGATCGATTCGCTCCGCTATTGGACCGAGCAGCAGCCGCAGGAAGTCGCCTATTACTACACCGACGGTGAGGGGCAAGAGAAAAGCCTGACTTACGAGCAGTTCGACCGGCACGCCCGGGCGATTGCGGCGCGGCTGGTGGATCTTGGGATGACCGGCGAGCGGGCATTGCTCTTATATCCGCCGGGGTTGGAGTTCATTGTCGCCTGGTTTGGCTGTCTGTATGCCGGCGTTGTCGCGGTGCCGGCTTATCCGCCGCGCCGCAATCGCAACATGCAGCGGATCGAGGCGATTTCGGACGATTGCAGTGCGAAAATCGCCCTCACGGAGCATGATGTACTCGACCGCATCGAGGACCTGCTCGATGATGCCCCGCGGATGAAGGAGTTGACCTGGCTGGCGACGGACCGCATCGCCGATAGTGACGGCGCCGGCTGGAATCCCTCGCTGATTCGGCCCGATGCATTGGCGATGCTGCAGTACACGAGCGGGTCGACCGGCACGCCGAAGGGCGTGATGCTGGCTCATTCGAATGTGATGCACAATGTGCAAATCATTTGTTATTCGTTCGAGCCGAGCCGCAAGAGCATCGGCATGTCGTGGCTGCCGACATACCACGATATGGGCTTGGTTGGCGGCGTGCTGATGGCGATGTTCCTTGGCCGGCCAGCCGTGCTGATGTCGCCGATGGCTTTTTTGCAAAAGCCGATACGCTGGCTACGCGGCATCACCAAATATGGGGTGACTATCAGCGGCGGGCCAAATTTTGCTTATGACCTGTGCACGGACAAAATCACGGACGATCAGCTTGCCGGGCTGGATCTCAGCAGTTGGGACGTGGCGTTCAACGGCGCGGAGCCGGTGCGGGCCGATACGTTGCGGCGGTTCACGGAGCGATTCGGTCCTTATGGCTTTCGTTCGGAGACGCATTATCCGTGCTATGGCATGGCCGAGACGACGCTGATCGTCACCGGCAGCTATGCGGGCCGGCCAAAGATCATTCGTCCGTTCGATGGGCGAGCACTGGACGCGAAACAAGTCGTGCCGGTGGCGTCGGACTCGCCGGGGAGCCGCGAGCTTGTGGGCTGCGGTCATGTGCTGCCCGATGAACAAGTGCGGATCGTTGATCCCGACACGCGACGCGAATTGAAGCCCAATGAAATCGGCGAAATCTGGATAAACAGTCCGAGCGTCGCGCAGGGTTATTGGAATAACCGTGAAGCGACGGAGCAAATTTTTCAGGCACGGATCGAGGGCAGCAGCGATGGCCCGTTTTTGCGGACGGGCGACCTCGGGTTTCTGAACGACGGGGAGCTATTTGTTACGGGCCGCATCAAGGACATGATCATTGTCCGCGGCGTCAATCGTTATCCGCAGGACATCGAGTTCACGGTTGAACGGGCGAGCGAGCGAATTCAGTCGCAGGCTGTCGCGGCGTTTGCGCTGGACATCGCGGGCCGCGAGCGGCTGATTGTCGTGGCCGAGGTTGAGCGGACGCGGCGCGATGATTGGTCCGATGTGATTGCCGCCACGCGCAGAGCGGTCACAGCCGAGCACGAGTTGCCGCCCGACGCTGTCGTCCTCGTGCGGTTCGGATCGATCCCAAAAACTTCCAGCGGCAAGATTCAGCGTCACGCGTGCCGCGACGATTTTCTGGGTGATTCCCTGCAAATTATTCAGCAGTGGCGCGGCTGGGAAACGGGCGAAACGCAAACGCCCGCAGCCGAGACTAAGGCTGGTACGAGCGAGTCGCAGCCGCATGTTCCCTCTCAGGCAGAATCGCACATTACGCAAATTGTCATTGATCATGTGCGGGCGATCGCCAAGGAGCGGGCGAAAGGTTTATTGACGAACGAGACGAACATCGTGACCGATTTGGGGCTCGATTCGCTCGAACGCTTGCAAATTGCCAACTCGCTGGAGGAGACGTTTGGTGGGCGTTTTCCAGAGGATGTGCTGGCTGAAATAGAGACCGTCGGAGAAGTCGCGGCGGCGATTCAGACCTACATCGGCGCTGAACCGCGAGTGCAGCGGCATGTTTCGGCCGTCAGCACTCCCTGGGCCGCGGGCGGCGAAATTCCGCAGGAATGCTATGACTTTGCGCAGATGCCGGAATATAAGCGGCTGAAGCAAACAATGGACATGCTCACCTCGACGGGTGTGCCCAATCCGTATTTTCGCCCTCACGAGGGCGCGACGCGCGACACAGCCAAGATCGGCGGTCGCGAGCTCATCAGTTTTTCGACGTACAACTATTTGGGGATGTCGGGAGATCGGTCGATTTCGGTGGCGGCCAAGGACGCGATCGATCAGTTTGGCACCAGCACGTCGGCCAGCCGTTTGGTGTCGGGAGAAAAAACGGTTCATGTTGAGTTGGAACGGGAGATCGCGAAATTTCATGGAGTGGATGATTCCATTTGTTACGTCGGCGGACATACGACGAACGAATCGACGATCGGCCACTTGTTTGGGCCGGGCGATTTGATCGTTCATGATTCGCTGGCTCACAACAGCATTATTCAGGGGTCGGTTCTTTCCGGCGCGCGGCGGCGGCCATTCCCGCACAACGATTGGCGGGCGGTCGATGAATTGTTGACGGAAATTCGCCGCGATTATCGGCGCGTGCTTGTCGTGATCGAGGGCGTGTATAGCATGGACGGCGACTTTCCCGAGTTGCCGCCGTTTGTCGAGGTGAAGAAAAAGCACAAGGCGATTTTGATGGTTGATGAGGCCCATTCGCTGGGAGCGCTGGGCAAGACGGGGAAGGGACTTACTGAGTATTACGGGGTCAATCCGCGCGATGTGGATCTGCTCATGGGGACGCTCAGCAAGGCGATGGGGAGCTGCGGCGGGTATATCGCTGGGTGCAAGGAGTTGATCGAGTATCTCAAGTACACGTCGCCGGGGTTTGTGTTTAGCTGCGGTCTGCCGCCCTCGGGAGCGGCGGCGGCGTTGGCGTCGCTGCGGCTGTTGCAGCGCGAGCCTGAACGGATGGAGCGATTGCAAACCAATTCCCGCTTGTTTTTGACGTTGGCCAAGCAGCGAGGCTTAAACACGGGGATGAGCAACAACACGCCAGTGGTGCCGATCATTACCGGTAATTCCCTGCATGCTTTAATGCTTTCGTGCGCGATGTTCGAGCGGGGAATCAGCGTGCAGCCGATTCTTTATCCGGCGGTCGAAGAGGAAAAAGCGCGGCTGCGGTTTTTCATTACTTCGGCGCATACCGAGGATCAAATTCGCCTGACGGTCGATATCCTGGCGGAGGAAATCGCGAAGATCGATCCGCGGCATTTGCAAAGCACACAGCCGATGGGTGTGGGTGACGTGCGATCGATGTAATCGGACCGCATTCTGCGACATCGCCTAGGCGCCGAGCATGGTCTTGGCGACTTCGCGGGCTTTGGCGAGGGCTTCGGAGAGCTTTTCGGGATGCTTGCCGCCGGCTTGGGCGAGGTCGGGCTTGCCGCCGCCACCGCCGCCGACAACGGGGGCGACGTCGCGAACCCAGTTGCCGGCGCTGACGCCTTTCTCGACCAGGTCGCGGGAGACACCGGCGACGAGGACGACTTTGTTGTCGCCTTCGGTGGCGGCGAGAAAGACGGCGCTGGGGCTGGTCTTCTTGCGAATTTGGTCGATGAGCTGGCGCATGAGATTGGAGTTGGCGCCTTGAGCTTCGGAGACGACGACGGTGGCATTGTTGATTTTTTCGGCGGAGGCGAGGAGAGAGTCGGCTGAAAGCGAGCCGGACGCGGCGCGGGTGGCGAGCTGTTTTTGAAGATCGTCAATTTCGCTGAGCAAGCCGGCGATGCGAGTAGGCGCGTCGAAGGGCGCGACATTGAGCAGGCGGGCGGCATCGCGGAGGGCGGATTTGATTTGCTGCGAGGTCAGCGCTGCGGCAGCACCTGACTTGTGCAGCTGTGGCGGCTCTTCGGGCGGCTTGCCGCCGCTGGTGGCGGCTTTTTTGAGATCGCGGACGTATTGGGCTAGGCGCTTGGTGGCGGCCGGTACGTCGGCGGGGGCGACGCCGAGTTGGCGAGCCGTCTCGTCGAGCGCGGTTTTAGTCCGCTCGACGTGCTGGCGGGCTTTTGCGCCGGTGAGGGCGGTGATGCGGCGGGTGCCGGCGGCGACGCCTTCTTCGGAGATGATTTCGAGGGCTTGGACTTCGGCGGTGTTGGTCAAATGCGTGCCGCCGCAAAGCTCGCGGCTAAAAGCGCCCATGCTAACCATGCGGGCGGGGTCGGGATATTTTTCGCCGAAGAGCATCATGGCGCCGGCGGCGCGAGCATCCGTGAGAGGGACGAATTTCCAATTGATGGGCTCAGCGGCGGCAACGCGATCGGCGACGTCGTGCTCGATGGCACTCAGCTTTTCGGACTCGATCGGCGAGGGGTTGCCGAAATCGAACCGCAGCCAATCTTCCTCGACTTTCGAGCCCATTTGGTGGGCGTCTTTGCCGAGGTTTTTTTGGAGCGCGTAGTGGAGGATGTGCGTGGCGGAGTGCGCGCGGCGGATGCCGTCGCG
Source organism: Pirellulaceae bacterium (assembly GCA_036496265.1). GTDB lineage: Bacteria > Planctomycetota > Planctomycetia > Pirellulales > Pirellulaceae > CAYLLN01. The sequence continues at coordinate 5,494 of DASXLL010000176.1, forward strand.
GCGGTTTTGATCGACGCGGGCGGTGACTTTGGCGCCGGCTTTCATCGTGCCCTTGGTCAGATGACCGGAGTGAACGATGAGGTCGCCGTCTTTTTGCGCGTCGGTGACGCAGAATTCGAAGCCGCTGCCGGTGATGACGCCGGTGTCGCCGACCTGGCCGCCAGATTCGGCGTAGAACGGCGAGCGATCGAGGACGACTTGCACCGCCTGCTCGTGGCCGACTTCAGTCAACTCGTCGAGTAGATGATCTTGGGCGACGATGCCGCGGATTTCGGCTGTGGCTTCCGTCGTTTCGTAGCCGAGGAACTCGGTGGTCTTGAGTGCTTTCTTCAACGCTTCGATGGGACCGGTTTTGAAAACGACTTCGGCGATTTTGCCGCTTTTTTCGCCGTGTTCTTCCATCGCCTTGCGATAGCCGTCCCAATCGAAGGCGATGTTCAGCTCGGCGGCCATGTTTTCGACCATTTCGGGCGGCACGCCATAGGTCGTGTAGAGCTCGGCGGCGTCTTGTCCCTGGACCATCACGCGGCCAGCGGAGCGCATGTCTTCGAACATTTTGTTGATGCGGCTGAGTCCGGCGCCGACGGTACCGAAAAAGGTCGTCTCCTCCGCTTTGATGCCTTTTTGGACGCGATCGATGGTGTCTTTCAGCTCGGGATATGCCGCGGACATGAGGTCGGCGACGACGGGGACGAGCTCGAAAAGGAATGGGTCGCGCTTGCCCATTTGATAGCCGTCGAGGACCGCGCGGCGGAGCAGGCGGCGGACGACGTATTTTTCGCGGTTGGGGCCGGGGAGCACGTTTTCGTGGATGGCGAACGTGCAGGCGCGGACATGGTCGGCGATGCGACGGAGGCGGCGGCCGTTGTCGTCTTTGGGATCATATTTGACGCCGAAAACTTCGCCGGCGGCTTCGACGAGGGGACGGAGAATGTCGATGTGATAGTTGGTATCGACGCCTTGCATGACGGCGGCCATGCGTTCGAGGCCCATGCCGGTGTCGATGTTCTGACTGGGGAGCGGGCGGAGATTATTGGGCGGATTGCCGACGCGATTGAACTGCGTGAAGACGAGATTCCAGATTTCAACGGGTTTGCCGACGGCCGGATGAAAGTAGATCTCGCTGCAGGGACCGCACACGCCGTCGGGGCCTTGGCTCGGGGCGCTGGCGGGCCAGAAATTGTCGGCTTCGTCCATGCGCTCGATGCGATTGACGGGCAAGCCGATGTCCTTGCGCCAGATGTCGGCGGCGGTGTCGTCGTCGAGATAGACCGTGACCGATAGTCGCGCGGGATCGAGGCCGAACCATTTTTTGTCGGTCAACAGCTCCCAGGCCCAGTGAATGGCTTCGCGTTTGAAATAGTCGCCGAAGCTGAAATTGCCGAGCATCTCGAAGAACGTGTGGTGATAAGCCGTGCGGCCCACGTTATCGATGTCGCCGGTGCGGAGGCATTTTTGGCAGGTGGTGGCGCGGGTGAACTCGAGCTTGACCTTGCCGAGGAAATGGTCCTTGAACTGGTTCATGCCGGCGGGCGTGAACAGGACGGACGGATCCCAGCGGGGGACGAGGACGTCGCTGGGTCTGCGGGTGTGCCCCTTGGACTCGAAGAAAGCGAGGTATTTCTCGCGGATTTCGTTAGTTTTCATGGTTCTCGACTGGCGCGATCTTTTGGCGCAACCGGCTCTCGATAATCGATGACGGAAGTCAGCATACCGAAGGGGTATGAAAGCGGCCAGACGAGCGAGGTTCGGGGTTGGTATTAGGGAGAGTGATGGTTGATGATCGAGATTCCCCCCTGGTTATGCATGGGAAATAGTTTTTTATGAGGCGTGCATAAGTCGGAAGTTGTTGTCAGGCAATGGTGATGTGAAATTTGGCGATGCATGGCTTATGCATTTTTATGCACGGATATGCATTTGGTTGGTGGACACTGGTGCTGGTCGAAATAAGTAGTGTTGATGATCACATAGAGGACGCAGTGAGACCTTGAGCGGCTACAAAGAGCAGACTCTCACCCCAGCCTTCTTCCAGAGGGAATGAAGAAGGAGCGTCGGTCTGTAGCCGTCTAGCGATCGCCCCGCCGGCACAAGGCCGGCGGTCGCGGGAAAATTTTTGGCGTGCAATTTTGGAGGACAGGGGGGACGCCTATCCTACGATGAACGGCAGGCTGGAAGCCTACCCCACGCGTTACTCGGTGGCGTCGGCTTCGGAGGCGACGCCGCCGGCGAGGGCACCGGAGGCGAGAATTTTTTCGCGGATTTCGGCGCAGACGTCGGGGTTTTCCTTGAGGAAGGCGCGGGCTTTTTCCTTGCCTTGGCCCAGATGGGTCTCGCCGTATTTGAACCAGGCGCCGCTGCGATTGACGATTTTCTGCTCGATGCCCAGGTCGATGATGTCGCCTTCGTAGCTGATGCCGCACGTGTGCATCATGTCGAACTCAGCCATGCGAAACGGCGGGGCAACCTTGTTCTTCACAACCTTGGCGCGGACGCGCTGGCCGACGACTTCTTCGCCTTCTTTGAGCTGGCTGATGCGGCGGACGTCGATGCGGCAGGAAGAATAGAACTTGAGGGCGCGGCCGCCGGGAGTCGTCTCGGGGCTGCCGTAGCTGACGCCGATTTTTTCGCGGATCTGGTTGATGAAAATGACGGCGGTTTTGCTCTTGGCGATGGCGCCGGTGAGCTTGCGCATCGATTGGCTCATGAGGCGGGCCTGCAGGCCGACGTGCGTGTCGCCGATTTCGCCTTCGAGTTCGGCCCGCGGGACGAGGGCGGCGACGGAATCGATGATGATGACATCGACGGAGTTGCTTTTGACGAGCATTTCGGTGATTTGCATTGCTTCTTCGCCGCTGTTGGGCTGGCTGACGAGGAGCGTCTCGAGCTGGACACCTAGCTTTTTGCCCCAGGTGGGATCGAAGGCGTGCTCGGCGTCGATAATGGCGGCGATGCCATCGGCCTTTTGGGCCTGAGCCGCGACGTGGAGGGCGAGGGTTGTTTTGCCGCTCGATTCGGGGCCGAAGACTTCGATGATGCGGCCGCGGGGAATGCCCTGACCGCCGAGAGCGAGGTCGAGCGAGAGGCTGCCGGTGGGAATGCCGGAGATTTTCAGCATGCGATCGCCGCCAAGGGGCATGATCGAGCCTTCGCCGAACTGCTTTTCGATCTGCTGGAGGGTCGTCCGCAGATTGTCGTTGTCTTCGATGAGGGCATGAACGGCGGCTTTGCCGTTGTCGCGAGCCTTGTCTTTTTTGGCCATACGGTGGTTGTTGTTAATGCGGTTTTCGGTGGCGACCATTACGTGGTTCCTTTATGGAGAAATGAGAGGGGAAACACAAGCGCCGAAGTGACCGCCGCTATCTGGACGGGCGATCAGTGAACAGATGTTATATCAGTTAGTGATCGGGTGTCAACTAGCGCTTGGGAATTTTTCCTGGGGGGGCCAGCGCTTGCTGCTGCTGGCAAGCTTGTCCCGCCCTACAGGTAATTATCCGGATGGCGTGGACTAGTCTGGTCCATTTGAGTCAAGTGAAAAACGGATTTTTCGAAATAGTTCGGAGTAAAGAAGAGATTTCGCCGCGGATGAACGCGGATGACACCGGACTGGAAGTCGGAAAAATAGCCTTTTGGTCAGGCTACATCAGTTGCAAGTGGTGCGGGCACCGCGGATGGCGTGCAGAGATGAGGGTTCGACAATCGGCATGCATTCTGTGCCGCGCCTTATGAAAGTACTTAATGTCTCCTTTCGAAGCTGATCTCCGGTAGTCAGCATGCTCCAGGTTTGTTCGGGGAGCGGTTCAAAGTTGAGACGGCCTTGTCTTGGATCGTCGATTTCGATGGCGGGGTATTGATGGTTTGAGGAGCGATAGAGTTTTGTGATTGTGCCGTCGAAATGTGCGGCAACGAGTTCGTCGTTGTGTTGGCGCGTTGTGACGATGAAATATGGCGGTATAACCAGAGCAAAAATTGCAAGCCGCGAGAAAATAGCTCGTGTCTGCACGCCGCGCGGCCAGCCGAAGGCCCAAACAGCCGCTATGGCATTGCCAATGACAAATGCCATCGCAATTGGTTGCCACACTAATGCGCCGTAGGGATAGAACAGTGCGACGCAGATTGAAAGCGCGGCGGCGAGCGTGGCTAGTGCAGGTCGCGCTCGCATTGAATTTTTTCCCGTTGGCATGAAGTCCGATTGGTCGGCCAAGGGCCTGGCCGACCTACTTTACTAAAGATCGGCGGCGGGAGACGAGGCGGTAGTTGCGGTTGTGGGCGAGGGCGGCGGTGAGGAGGAGCGTAGCGGCGAAGGAGAACATGAGGCTGGAGATCGCGACGTAGATGATTCCCGGGCCGAGTGCTGCGGGGTAGCGCCACCAGAGGGAGGCGACGAAGACCCATTCGAGAGCGATGAGGGAAGCGGCATATAAGCCGCCTTTGAGGAGGCCGGGGAGAAATAACGGGTCGCGGAGGAGTAGTGCTCCGGCTGGTAAGAGCGAGATGGAGCTGATCAAGCTGGCGGTGATGAAGGCGACGGCCCAGACTGGCCAGACGTCTTTTCCGTCGGCTGGGGCGAGACGGGCGAGGGCGAGGGAGACGGCGACGATGAAGGTGGCGAGCATTAGGTCGCGGATGGTCAGAGGCGGATCGGGGCGTTCAGCCGGGACTGCGTCGGCTTTTACGAGACGCCAACCGAACCAATGCCGCGCTGCCCAGAGCGGCAATTGGGCTGCGAAGCTGACGAGAGGTACGCCAAGAGCGACGGTCGCGGCGAATGCAAACGCGTCCTGATTACGGCCGAGGGCGATGCCAAAGCCGAGCAGCCAAACGAAGTAAAGAAAGGCGGCGATTTTCCAATGCGTGACTAGTCGGCGGAGGAAGGGACCTTCGCTCCAGGCCAGCCAGGCCGCCAACAGGTTCCCTTGCGCGAGGACGCAGCCCACGATGCCCAAAGCGAACGAAAGGAATATCGCGCTCGGCGGGCCGTTTATGGTAGACAGCACGGGCACGGCGAGGAAATCACACGCGAGGCAAGGGACGATGAGCCAAGCGGAGGGGATGCGAGGTGATGAATGAAGAGTGGATAGATCGAGGGAGCGGCTGGTGTCGGTAGCCGTGGGTGGAGGGAGCAGCGTAGTTTGGTTGTCGAGGGGGTTCACGAGGTGGATGATAGCCTGCGGAGCGATCAAACTGCCTGCGCGAGACCGCAGACGACCCCGATTGGGGTAATTGGCGGCGCGAGCCGATGCGCCTCGTGGGACGGGGAATGGCGGTTCGGTTTGCTCGCTAAACCGATAAGAAGTTAGAATTGGGTGAGCGAACTAAAGTTGGGAGCGTTCTTCCATGACCACGAAAGAGCTTGTTATTGCGATGATCGAGCGGATGCCAAGCGAATCGACGCTGGCAGATATCATGGCTGAACTTTATGTCCGCCAAAAGATTGATGTCGGGCTCAACCAGCTTGATCAGGGTGAGTCGTTGAGCCAGGAAGAAGTCGAGCAGAGACTGAGCCAATGGCTAAGTTGAGATGGTCGCCGCAGGCGGCTGACGACCTTGAAGAGATTTGCCGATATATTGCTCGCGACTCGGAACAATATGCTCGACTCTTTGCGCAGTCGGCAATGCGGATTTTGAAGTCGATGAGTCGCGAGCGGTTGCCCGGCAGCATGGTGCCGGAGTATCGAGTTGAGGAAATCCGGGAACGGCTGCTTCATAGCTACCGGATCGTTGTGAGAGTGCGTGAAGGTTCGGGCGTTCTGGAAGTGGTTCGGATCATTCATGGCGCTCGGTTGTTGCCGCCGATGGATCAATGAGCGCACCGAGGGGCACATCACGCGGAGCGTGATGGCTACTTAGACGCCGTCGGCGAAGAGAGCTTTGCTGTTAAGCGAAGATTGCTTTTTGCGCTTGCGGATTATGGAAGCGTGGCTGTGGGTCTTGTCGGCGGTATTTTTGTCAGCCAGGCGGCGGCCGTTGGCGGTGGTCGGGGCAGACATGGTGGGTTCGGGGGCGCCGACGAGAGGGTCGCCGGGTTCGACGCCCTTTAACCGTTCTGTTCCGCGTTTCACATAGTCGGGCGAAAGGTCGAAGCCGACAAATTGGCGGTGCAGTTTTTTGGCAACGACGAGGGTGCTGGCGCTGCCAGAGAAGGGGTCGAGTACGACTTCGTTTTCGTGCGAGCAGAGGCGGATGATGCGGCCGAGGAGTTGCTCGGGCATTTGACAGCCGTGAAAGCCGGCGCGTTCTTTGAAGGTGCCGGCGACGCGGGGGAAGTACCAGGTGTCTTCTTCGGTGGTGAAGCGGCCTTCGAGGTCTTGGGGGCGGAGGATCCAGGTGTCGTCGGGGAGGCGGCCGTTGGGGTTGCTTCGAGAGTCTTGGTACACGAGCATTCGCGCGGAGGGGATGCGATTTTCGAGTTCGTCGGCGCGGAAGGTGAACTTTTTCGGGTCTTTGACGAAGTGGAAAAGGTGAGCGTGGGAGCGGCTGAACTTGGTTTTGCAGTTCACGCCGAAGGTGTAGTACCAGATGACCCAACTGCGGGTGTGGAAGCCGAGCTTTTGGGATTCGATTTTCAGCTCGGCGGCGTATTCGTCGCCGATGGCGAGCCAGAAGGTGCCGTCGGGCTTGAGGACGCGGTGGACGGCGCCGATCCAGTCGCGGGACCAGGCGAGGTAGTGCTCGGATTCCTTCTTGTCGTGATAGACGTCGTAGTCGTAGCCGATGTTGAAGGGGGGATCGGCGAAGACGAGGTCGACGGAGCCGGCGGGGAGAGCGTTCATGCCCTTCACACAATCACCCTGATGGATAGCGCCAATCCTCTTTTCCAATATTCGTTTGGTCGTCATTTTTTAAGCCGGTGACAGTGTCAAAGGGACGTGTGAATCATCACCGATAATGGACAAAAATCAACCTCAGTAGTAATTGCGCAACTCTATTTCTCAAAATGAGTTGCGCAATTAGATAAGCATTGCTGCGCAATTGACTCTTGCGTGTAGTACTGTATATAGTACTATGTTGTCATGAGTTCTCTTTTCTGTCCGTGCCGATTCCGACTCCCGTTGCAATACAACGATGGCCGGGGGGTTGAGCCCGAAATACTGGTTGAGATTTTTCAGGCTCTGACACGGCAGTTCGGAGGCTACACGCCCCTGGGTACTTCGGATAGCAGCTGGGGACCGCAGGGCAGCACAGAACCGACGATGGGAGTTGAAGTCGCCGTCGCACCGGAGCGTGTTGGAGAGTTAGAGCAGATAGTAATCGCAATTGGTCGAAAACTTGGCCAAAAGCTGATGTATTTCGATGCTCCGGCACCATCGGTGAGATTTTTAGACATGGGTGACTCCGATAGCGCGCAAGGGAGCTAATAATGTCAATTGAAAGTAAAGCAAACCGAGTTTTGGAATACGCGAAGCAGTTGTCGCAGGAGGTTCGGACCTGGGCCGACTATTCAGCGGCGCTGTTTGATCAGACCAACGGCTATGTTGCAAAGGTCTTTCCAAACGAGTTACAGCGCCAACTTTTCTTCGACACACCGCAATACGCAGCGGTTAACTCGATCCTTTTGGATTTAATGAACCGATTCGGGACAGTCGAGGGAGCGGCGACAACGAAGAGCGGCAAGTTCGTCGTTCGCATTCCGAAAACACTTCACAAGGTTTTGGAGGTCGAAGCCAAGAAAGAGGGCGTCAGCCTAAACCAACTAACTGTGTCCAAGCTTTCCGTGCCTTTACACAACGTAAGCGGAATGGCAGCCGAACTTGTGGCAACGGTTTTTAATGAGGTTCATGATGGGCATTCGCAAGACTGGATCGTCGTCAGCCCACAATATAACGAGCGATTTTTGGTTCGATGCCGGGAAATGGGTCTAAATCAATCTGAGGCTGTGCTCAATCACACTTTGCTGAACATTCGCAAGAATCCCAAATACAAAGGCAAGTTGAATCCAACCACAAAACGGTCGGGGTTTGCTGACTACGACGATTACTCGTTCGCTGCAGAAATTGCGGTGCGAGCAATTCAGCGGACGGAGGGTGTGACTTTAGATCGAATTCTTTGCGACCCGCCTATCCGAGAACGCTTTGATCGATTGGCGCTCCAGCTTGCACCAGACAAAACGGAAGTGCAGTTGCGTTGTGCCGCGCTGAATTTGCGAAAGACTCATCGGTTGCAACCAGTCGAGGATAATGTTTCGTCCGTCCGCTTGGTAACCGCCGGTGTCTTTCGTCTAATTGATTTGGACAAATTAACTGCAGAGCCTGGCGGTTACGCTCTTTACGATCAAAATCGACCTGTATTCGCCGGGGAGACCGAGAGCTTGAAGAAGCGAGTGGGTCTGCATCTTCGTTACGGCATTCCGGATTGGCTCGGGATTGATCGTGATGAAGAATTGGAGATTAGATGGGCAACGTTGCCATCGCGCCGCGAAGATCGCCTTGCTTGGCTTGGAACCTTTATCAACCAGGAAAGACCGTTGCTCAACTACCAGAAAGCAGCGTAAGAGCGGATTGAATCAAGCCTCCGAATCGTCCAGCAACGGAAAGCCGCCGAAGACGGGAGGGTAGGAGTGGAAGCGGGGGGCTTCGGAGGAGGGGGGCATGAAAGCGTCTTCTTGCCAGCCGTCGTCGAAGACAGATCCAGCGGCGATTTCGTCTTGGTCCGCGAAGGGATCGCTGTCGTCAATGAAGTCATGAACTCTTTCACCACGGCCTTCAGCCAGGCCGCCGCGGCCTTCGAGCTTGCGCATGAGCGTGGCAATATAGGGGTCGGCCCAGGGCAACAGCTCGCGGGGGCCCCGACTTCCACGTTGGGCCAGCCAATCGTCCTGCGAGGGAACTTCGATCACGTGGCAGCGAATGCGACTGGGCATGGTTGGTCTTGGTCAGGGGGCAGGTGTCACGGCGGCCGTTCATTAAGCAAGTTCGATGCCGTAGGAATAATCGGCATGAGAGTTTACTACGACTCAGTGGTGCAAGTGGTTGTTCAGCCGTGAGTTAGACGCACTGAAATCGAAGTAGTTCCCGGATTTGCCGGTCATGCCAGCATGATTTAGCGATGCATTTCTTTCAAACAATGTCTCAAGTTATCGATCAGCGCGATTACTTAGCCGGCAAAATCGTTATAGGCGGCAAGATCCGCAGCGGACGCGGTGACTCCGCGAGAGGTGGGGGCAGCCCGCCCCACAGATAGTGGCAAGCTACGTTTGAACGGTGAAATAGCGCACCCGATGCGCGCCGATTTAACTCAATCCACTTTGACAACGCTGGGCTCATTACGCGGAGCCAACCCGCTTCGCGAGTGCCCCGGGCTACGATTGCTGAGGTTCCCGTGCCTGATCGACGATTGGCTCATGCCGTGCTGGTCGAACCGGATGCTGCGGCAGCGACTTTGTTCATCGAAGCGCTGCGGCTGAAGGCAGCGGATTTGGAAATTAGCCACGTGGAGACGCTTGGCGATACGCTGGCCGTTTTGAAGGCGCGGCCCTGCGATGTGGCGCTGGTGGAGCTGAAGCTGGCGGATTCGCAGGGGTTGGCGACGCTGACCAAGTTGCGGGAAGCCAATCCGGCGATGCCGATCGTCATCTTGACGACCATTGCTGACGAGGATGTGGCGATCACCGCGATTCAGCAGGGGGCGCAGGACTATTTGATCAAAGAAGCGGTGCATTACGCGCTGATCTCGCGGAGCATTCGGTACGCGATCGAACGGAAACGGATCGAAGTTGAGCTGCAGGCGGCGAAGGCCACGGCGTTGGCCGCGAGCGCGGCCAAGAGCGAGTTCTTGGCGCACATGAGCCATGAAATCCGTAATCCGCTGACGGCGATCGTCAATTATGCGGAGCTGCTGCTGGAGCCGGAGGCGCCGGTGGAGGAGCGGCACGCGGCGATCGACACGATTCGGCGGAATGGGCTCCATTTGCTGGAAGTGGTCAACGACGTTCTCGATGTATCGAAGATTGAATCTCGGGCATTTGATATTGAGCCGGTTGAATGTTCGCCGACGCAGATCGTGTCGGAAGTGCTGGAAATGTTTCAGGTGCGGGCACGGGCCAAAGGTCTGGAGCTGACAGTGCATTGGAAGCCGGGCGTGCCGGCGAAGATTGTCAGCGATCCGTTTCGGCTGAAGCAGATTCTGGTCAATTTGATCAGCAATGCGGTGAAATTCACGAATCGCGGTCATGTCCGCGTGGAAGTTTCGGCGATTGTCAGCGGAGGTTGGAGTGGGCCGGAGCTGCAAATTGTTGTCGCGGATACGGGCGTTGGAATCGCGGAAGAACGGTGCCAACGGCTCTTCGTCGGCTATCGTCAGTCGGAAGCTTGGATCGCGCGGCAGTTTGGCGGCACGGGATTGGGGTTGGCGATCAGCCGGGAGCTGGCGCTGAAGCTGGGCGGTGATGTCAAAGTTCAGAGTGCGCTGGGGACGGGGAGCACATTTACGATGACCGTTGCCACGGTTGCGCCACAGGCCGCGAAAGGCGGTGCGGAATTGACGAGCGATTCAACCTGTCCGGTGCAAGCGCCGCAGATGAGCGGGCGCGTGCTGCTGGCGGATGACGCGCCTCAGAACCGCCGATTGATTTCGGCTTTGCTGAAAAAGTCGGGGGCAAGGGTGGATGTTGTGGCGAATGGTCAACAGGCGATCGATATGGCACTGAATGCGGTGAAGCGGCGGCAGCCGTATGATGTGGTGCTGATGGATATGGTGATGCCTGAGAAAGACGGATTTACGGCGACGCGGCAGCTTCGGGAGGCGGGTTACACGGGTGGCATTGTGGCTTTGACGGCCAATGAAGGCAGCGGAGCGCGGCAAGAGTGTCTAGCGGCGGGCTGCGACGATTATGCGACGAAGCCGGTGGATCGGGATACGTTGATTGGCGTGATTAGTCGGTGGGTGAAGACGGCGGTGGAAGTGGCTGTCCAGCCGGCGTAACTTGCTAGTAGGCCAACGGGCTACGTGGGAACGCTGCCCCCGGGCTAGGTAGCGATTGCATTTTGCGTTCGCCTGCTTGGGAACAGGCCGCGGGGCATCCGCAAGAGCATCCAAGCGGCAACGACAAGCGGCACGATGAGTTGAACGAACTGGCGGGCTTCGAAGTGGGTAGCAAGGCCGATGATCCACAGGCCTGGCTTGTCGCCATTGGCGGGGACACTTTTTGTGAAGAGAAAGCCGGCAGTGAGGGCGACGATCGTGCAGGCGGCCAGGGGCCACCAACGCAGGTTGCTGTGTCGGCCCCAACGACAGAAGATCCAACTCGCGGCGATGAACGGAATGAAACGGACGTAGGTGTCGTAAGCACCCAGAATCCACCATTCGGCTTGGGCTTGGGCTGTTTTTGATGTCCAAAGCTCCGATTCCGGCATGATAAGCCATTCCACGGTGGTATCAATCATCCACGCGACAGCAAACGACGCGAGAAGAAAAGAAACGAACAAGACCGGAATAAAAGCGAATGGCGCCACCACGAACGTGAGCCAGGGATGGCGGCCGGCGAAGGTGCGGCGACGAAATTCGTGGGTGGCGGCGGTGGCAAGTTGGTCCGTGCTGCCGAGACGGCTGATGGCGTGTTGAGCATCCATGCTCGTAGTCTCCGTTTGTGTGTCGATGAGGTGATCGGATAGTTCTTCGACGAGACGATCGATGTAGGCGGGCGGCAAGCGCTGCCGACGTAAATCGCCGCGTAGTTTGTCACACCATTGCCGGCTGTCCATGCTCGCCTCTTTTGGATGTCATTCGGCTGACTGAAATGCCGTCGCTTGCTAAATAGCAGCCGCGTTTGGCGTCACGCTACTTGGTGATAGCCGTTGAGGCACCCGCAGCAAGAGCCAAGCTGCCACGGCAAGCGGGACAAGGAATTGAAGGAGTTGATTAACAGTGAGCTTGATGGCAAGGCCGAACATCAACATCCACTCTGCAAAATTGCCGTCCACGGGCCGGACAATCGAAACCGTGGCTCCCGCCATTGCCGCGACGATTCCGCACGACAACATCGCCCACCGCTGCATTGCGGATTTTCGTCCCCACCGGCAGAAAAACAAAGCAGCTAGAGCAAACGGAACAAACCGAAAAAAATGGTGATAGCAACAGGCAACCCAATACGTAGACAAGGTGCCTGACTCTTCGGAGGCTGGAAATGGTTCATTGCCGGTTACCAACGCGAATGCAGCGTATAAAGTCGCAAGAATGCAATAGGGGCCGAAGAGCAAGCCGAGAAAGATCGCTGGAACGAACGCGAGGGGACCAAAAACGAAGGTGAGATACGGATGGCGACCAGCGAAGGTACGGCTGCGGAATTCGCGGCTGGCGGCGGTGGCGATGGTGTCGGCGCTGCCGAGGCGGGCGAAGGCGGTTTGAGCATCCATGCTCGTGTGCTCCGATTGGGTGTCGAGAAGGTGATCGGATAGTTCTTCAACGAGGCGGTTGATGTAGGCGGCCGGCAGGTTTTGCTTGCGCAGCTTGTGCCGCAATTCGTCAGGCCAGAGCTGGCTGTCCATGCTCGCCTCCTTGCAGCACGGCTGCGACGCCGGCGACGACTTGGTTCCAGGTCTTTGTGGACTCGGCCAGCCGTTTTTCGCCCTTCTTCGTGACGCAATAAACAATGCGGCTGCGGCCGCCAACCGATTCGCGTCGGCTGGTGAGGTAGTTTTGGGCTTCGAGGCGGTGGAGGATGGGGTAAATACAGCCTTCGCCGAATTCAATCTGGCTGCCCGAGGATGTTTTGATGGCTTCGACGAGGTCGTAGCCGTGCATGGGTCGCCCGCCGAGCAGCTTGAGAATCAGCAGCTCGGGGACACCGTTGAGGAAGTCGGGGTTGGTTTTCTTAATCGTCATGGGCTTTATCGTCATGGGCGGCCTTTTACCTTGAACCTTGAGGTATGGTCAAGATCGGTTTTTAGGCGGCAGATTCTTTCGTCTAACGTTCGGTCAGCCGGGAGCAAACTTGCTCCCGGAGAATCGCCGATGGCTAACGTATTCGCGGCGCTCCGGGACCAGGTTTGGTCCCGGCTGATGGGATGGATTCGTTACTCGACGGTGACGATGGCTTTGACGACACCGGATTCGGGGTTGAGATAGGTTGGCATTGTGACGGGAAGCTCGGAGAGACTGCTGCGGTGGGTGATCCAGGGACGGGTGTCGATTTGGCCGGATTCGAGGAGGCCGATGATGCGGGTGAAATCGGCGGGCAGAGCGTTGCGGGAGCAGAGAAGGGTGCCTTCGGGGCGGTGGAAGCTGGAGTGGCGGAAGTGGATTTCTTCGCCGGTGAGGCCGACATAGACGAGGCGGCCGCCGGGGGCGATGAGGCTCGTGGCGGTGGACATCGAGGCGGGGTTGCCGGTTGCGTCGATGACGACGTCGGGGAGGTTGCCGTTGAAGGTCTCTCGCAGTTGGTCAGCGAATTGATCGGACGGTTTTAGCACGTGCTCGACGTGCATTTGGCGGCGGCAGAAGTCGAGGCGGGATTGGCTGAGATCGGCAACGGCGGTTTTGGCGCCGGTGAGCTTGACGAATTCGAGCGTCGCTAGGCCGATGGGGCCGGCGCCGATGATCAGGCAGGTTTCGTCGGCGGTGAGGCCGCTGCGGCTGACGGCGTGACAGCCGATGGCGAGTGTTTCGACGAGGGCGAGCTGCTCGAAGGACAGATTGCCACCGACATGGAGCTTGCGGGCTGGAACAATGAATTGCGGCCGCATGCCGCCGTCGGTGTGGACGCCGAGGACTTGGAGTTTTTCGCAGCAGTTAGGTCGGCCGCGGCGGCTGGCGTAGCTGGTCGGGTCGTTGATGTAGGGTTCGACGGAGCAGCGGTCACCGGGTTTGATGTTGGTCACACCGTCGCCGATCGCCAGGACTTCGACGCCGAGTTCGTGGCCGAGAATGCGCGGGTACGTCACAAACGGCATCTTGCCGAGGTAAGCGCTGATGTCGGTGCCGCAGATGCCGATGCGATGGACGCGGATGAGGGCTTCGCCGGAGCCGGGAGGTGGCGGCTCGGGGAGGTCGATGGGTCGGAAGGTTTTGGGGGATTCGAGGAGGAGAGCGTGCATAGGCGTTTATTAGAAGGAAAAGACTGATGTTGACTGATGGTCAAGCAGGTTTAGAATGATAAGAACGTCAGGAGAGCGCTGGATGCCGGGAAGTTTTGTCGAGTGTTCGTTTCTCATTCCTGTGTGTCGCGATGCGAACCTTTCGGATGGATCGCCGCATCTCCGCGCGGCCTGGCAATGGCTAGATAGCGAGTTGTTTGATCGCTTCGGCGGGCGGACAAAAGCGCCTGGGGAGTACCACGGATTTTACCGTGATCCGGACACAGAAGAGCAAGTGGCTGACGAATCGATTCGATTTTTTGTCGCAGTGCCGAAGAAAGACATGAATAAACTGCGTTCCTTATTGGAAGGCGCTTGCGTCATCTTCGCCCAAAAGTGCATTTATCTGAGTATCGCGGGAAAGGTTGAATTTGTGGAGTTGAAACGTGGCAACAAAAACTGAAGATTTGGCGACCAAAGCAGAGTACGTTGACCTGAACGGTCGAATTTACGTAATCACAGGTTTGCACAAAAAAGAGCGCGAGTTACTCGTCGAGCTTGAGTCGTTCGCTGACGCTAATCCACCCTGGCACGAATACGAGAATTTTTGGATGCCAAAAGTGGCCAAGCTCTACGAGCGCACGGGGCTAACACGCAGGCAGATTATCGAAACGTGCGTGTACCAGATAGCGCAAGATATCGGCGGCCGCTTGGGCATCGCTCAGGGCATTATGCGGGAGTCGGAGGATTATCGCGACGAGCTGGAGCATTTGATCCTGTCGCGGTTCAAGACGCGGCGAGAGTTTTGCGAGGCGACGGGGCTGTCGGAAGACATGCTGAGCCACGTGTTGGCGCGGCGGAAGCATCTGGCGATTGATACGCTCAATACGGCGCTGGAGAAGGTGGGCTATACGGTCCATATTGCGCCGCTGGCGAAGTAGGCGGCGATGGCGCTCGCGCTCAATCGTTATGGCGCGACCTCAAAGCTTCGCGATGTTGCCGACGATTTCGTCCGCCCAAGTTTGATCGGCTGCCGACAGTGGCGGTTCGGGCCGGCCTGAGTAGATATAGTCTTCGTATCCGCCAGCATCGTATAAGCGATGCAGCAACGATTGCAGGTCGAGCTCGGCAGGCGCATCACCGGGCAATAAGGGGATGGGGATTTTTGGAAGCGGATCGCGGAGCATGAGCGGCCAGAGGCCGACCCGCGGGCGTTCATCGGATTTGCTGACGAGGACGCAATAGTCGCAATTGGGCAATCCTTCGACGGGCATGCGCTGCCAGCCGCGAAGCAGATCAATCTCTACAAAATGCGATTGGCTACGGAACAGGCGAAGTCGCTTAGTGCAATAGGCATCGTGATCGGGTCCGGGCTTTTTGTTCGTTGGGCTGAGCAATTCGACCGCGGTGACAACCGTTTTGGTTTCGCGCTCATGAATTTCGACGAACACTTCTTTGAGTACATCAATTGCAGGCCCGAACTCACCATAGTGAGGGGCCACCAATGTCGCGGCATGCGATGCTTTAGCACGCGAAGCGCCTGTGCCGACGATGACGTCCGGCCGACCGAGCAAGCGTTGGCTTGCTGGCAACTCGTGAATGTAAATATTCTTATCGAGCGTTACAAAGTACTTGGGGCGAACTTGTTTCGTCAGCACTTCAGCGCAGTGGACGGCAAACTGTTCATGAAAACTGTGAAAAACTGATTTTTCTTCCAGGTAAGGATTCATTCCAGGAAAAGGCGACGGCATTGGGCATTCTCCAGTTACGGGAGCTTATCCAATTCTACCCTCGCAACCCAACGTGCTGCATGAGGCGGTCGGTGGCGTGGTAGGCTTCGGCGACCCAGTCGGTGATTTTTGAGGGCTCGGGTGAATATTCGAGCTCGATGGAGATGGCGCCGTCGATGTTGAGTGCTTTGATTTCGCGGAGGTAGGGCTCGAAGGGGACGACGCCGCGGCCGGGAGGCAGGTCGCCATGTTTTTTGCCGTCGCAATCGCTGATGTGGACGTGGATGGCTTTGCCCTTGAGGCGGCGGAGCTCTTCGGGGGCGACTTTTGCGAGGAGCAAGTGCGAAACGTCAATGTTGGCTTTGACGGCTGGATGATCGCAGTCGTCGAGGAAGCGGACCATGGAATCGACGGAGTTGACGAGAGACAAATGGAAGGGCTCTAGTTCGAGAGCGATTTGGACGCCGAGATTGGCGGCGTAGTCGCCTAAGATGCGGCAGTTTTTGACACCGGTTTGCCATTGCTCGGCGGGCGGAATGACTTCCTGGTTCCAGATGTATTCGCCGAGAACGAGCAAGACGTTTTTGGCTTCGTATTCGTAAGCTAGGTCGAGGTATTTTTTCACACGGTCGAGGTGAAACCGCTGGACGCTGGGGCTGAAGTCGATCAGGCCGACGGCGACGCAGGCGATGGAGATGATCGGCAGCTCGAGGCGATCGCATTCGCGCTTAATGAGGCGGCGCTCGCGGATATCGATGTCGAGGGGATCGACGAAGATATCAACGGTGTCGAAACCGAGCTCTTTGGTTTTTTGGAGGCCGTAGACGGTGGGCTGGTTGGCTTGGACCCAGGCGGAGCTGATGAGGCCGAGTTTCATAGGAGGCGGAGGTCCGAAAGGCGCTGGAAGAAAGGGATAGAGATGCTTTGCAGCTTTGACAACTATGGCAGTAAAATAGAACTATGTCATTTGCTCCGCAACAGAATTGGCGTGTTTACGCTGAACGAACGGCGACGGAACAAGCCCATTGGGTGCGTGCGCTTTCGCTCAGCGAGCGTTTTGATCTTTATGCCGATTTGTTCAACGTTATTTGGAATGCACGCCAAAATGCGGGAATGGGAGACTGGGACCGCTTGGATCAATGGAGCTGGGAACAAAAGCTTGCCAGGCGGCAACGAGAGGTGGCCGCTTTCCGAAAGCGGGACGAGTTAAGAAATGGATGAACCGCTTCATCGGACATTAGTTGACGCGGCTGATTTTCTCGATGGCGAGGGCATCCCATACGCGCTGATCGGCGGGCTCGCGGTATCCTTGCGTGGGCAGCCGCGTGTAACGGCTGATGTGGATATGGTTATCCTGGCGGACGTGCCACGTTCGTTGTCGCTGTTGAATGGTTTGGCAACGACAAAATTCAAGCCTTTATTCGACGGTGCTGCTGAGGTCGTTGAAAAGTCATTTATTTTACCGCTCCGGCATCGAGTCACGAACGTGAAGGTCGATTTGGCACTCGGTCTTTCGGGATTCGAACAGCAACTGCTGCAACGGGCGAAGCGAGTCATCGTCGCCGCTACCGAGATTGTCGTGGCGACCGCCGAAGATTTATTGCTAATGAAAATCTTGGCAGGGCGACCGCAAGACGACCAAGATGTTCAAGGACTGGTTATAGCCCAAGGAAAGCATTTGGACTGGATTTATTGCCTGAATCTCGCCAAGGAGCTGGGCGAGGCGGTCGGACAGGATCTGGCAACGCGCATCCAATCCTTGCAGGATCAAGACGGCGGCTGAATACTCAGAGGATAGCGCTTGGCAGGAAAAAGTAACGCGCCGGTAAGGGCTTAACAGAGACGTCCGCGAGAGCGAAGCACGCGGCTTGCTGGAGAGAATCAGGATTGGGGGCGGAAGCGGCTAGGACTGGGCGGCGGTGTTCGCGCCGGCGCCTGCGCCGCCGTTCACGGCTTCGTTCCGCTTGATCGCATCATAGACTTCACGCCGATGGACGGGCACCTCTTTGGGGGCTTCGATGCCCAAACGGACCTTGTCGCCGCGAATCTCGACGACGACAATCGTGATGTCATTGTTGATGACGATGCTTTCGTTTTTTTTCCTGGAGAGCACCAACATGACGGCATTCCTTTCCGGGGCGCGGCGCGATGGCAGCGGAAGCGCGGCGGCGGTGCTGTTTGAGCAGGAAAATCCGCGATTCCGCGTCAGGCCGGCCTTTCGACACTACTAGCCTTCCTTTCATTGTGAACCGCGGCTACGGACAGTCAAGAATTTCCGGGGCAGATTACGACCGAATTAGGTGAAAAGACGCTCAATCTGCAGGCGGCGGGCGGAAAATGGCGGATATGGGGGCGGTGCGGGCGAAGGCCGCAGGGGGAACTTTTTGCGGTTAGCCGGCGTCGGAATGAGGAATGACGCGGCTGCCTGGGGCGGACCCGGGTAGTTGGCCCCGCGCTTCGCAGTTTGCAGCGCGGGGCGGTTTTTCTTATCGATATTACTTAGCTATTTCTCTTAGTGGCGGGCGATTATTGCCGCTACTTTTTCTGGGGACGAGCGTTCGGATCGAATTCCTGAACGACGTGATTATTCATGACGGCCATTGAACGGAAACGTCGCTCCGATGAACTGCTGAGCCTGCGGGCGAGCGATCCATTGCGGATCATTGATTTGTACCGCCGTGTCGTCGGGCTGAACCGGTTTTGCATGTTGCCGGGCGGGATGGATTACAACTCCTTGATTGAGTCGATTGTGGAGTTTGAGGCGGCGCGCGGGAGGCCGCTGGATTTGCCGAAGGCGGCGTAGGATCGTCCGCTACGGACCGAAGAGTGCGGCGTTGTGGTGCGTTTCGCGCACCCTACAAATCTTTTGGGCAGGCCGGAGGCTTACCCCACGTGCTTGCGGCTGCGTTGGTACTCAACGTATTTAACGAGAGACATGGCGGCGAGCATAAGGAGGCCGATAGCAGCGCCAATCCAAACATCTGAACCTTTCAAATAGGGGACGTTGGCAATCGTCATAGCAGTGATCAACCCGATCCCCCCGGAAAGCAAGGGAATGGCGATCGTCCCCATGACCCCTGGGAATAATTCGCGGCCGCTGGTGCGAAGCTGCTGAAGCTGGCTGAACGTGACCGCGAGCACGACAACGACTCCGACGATCATTCCTTCATAAATGTCGGAGCCGGACTTGATCAGCTTGGCGACCGAGTCGATGACGACCCGCAAAAAAATGACGCCCAGAATAATCCCGGGTAGCGTGCCAACGCCCCCCTGTAAGCTGCAGCCGCCAACAACCGCCGCGGCAATGGCGTTGAGCTCGTAACCAATCCCTTGGGTCACGGGCGAGGCGACGCTTTGGTCGGCTACGTAAAAGACACCAGCGATCGAAGCCGTCATGGCGCTAAAGCAATAGGCGAACCACTTGACCGAATCGGTGTGAATGCCCGAGAGGCGGGCCGCCTGCTCATTGCCGCCCAAAGCAAAAATATGTCGGCCCAGCACAGTGCGGCTGAGCAGGAGCCACGTGAACGCCGCCAGCAGGACGAAGACCGCGCAATAAATCGAAACGTGTTCGCGGACGAACTTAAAACAACCACCATAGACGTTGATCTCGGTGTTTCCGCTGCCGCCGAGTGTCTTGGCCGTGATGTAGCCGCAGAGGGCGCGAGCAAAGCTGCGCAGGCCAACCAGCGTGGCCAGTGTGGCCACGAAAGGCGGCAAACGCACCGAGGTGATCAACCACGCATGCAGTGTTCCGACCAGAAATCCCGAAGTAATCGCAGCTCCAACGCCACAGGCAGCGACGCCCAGACCAACCGGCTGCATTTTGCCAATTTCATCGGGGGCCAGCAACATCATGGTCGTGGCGCAGATCGTGCCGCTAAAGGCAATGACCGAGCCGGCGGATAAATCGATGCCGCCCGCGATGATCACTACCGCCGCGCCGAGCGCAAAAATGCCCAGCAGCGCGACATTGCGAGCAATATCGCGAAAGCTGGTGCCTGGCTCATATAAATAGCTGTGGTTGGAATCGACCGTCGCGGTAATCGTCACGACGACAAGAATCGCCACTACTAGCGCTATTTCATTGAACCGCAGCGGCAGTTGTATCTGGGGACGGACGGGCGAATTCATGAACTGGTGAGCTTGTACTTGGCGAGCCACTCCCGAAACGTCCCGAGTCTCATGAACTCGACGGTTTTGGAGTCGAATAGTTCGGCCTTGAGCGGAGTTTCGCCGTCGGGCGCGACCAGCCGCAGCCCGGTCGTATAGACGTCTCCGTCCGGCTCGGAGGCGCTCGGAAACATGTCTTTGATGGTGGCCTGATCATCTTTCATCAGGGCCAACAGCAGTCGCACACTTTGGAACCCCATGTCGAACGGGTTTTGCACAACCATCGCGTCGATATTGCCCTTCGCCATCTCCTCAATGGCAACCGCCTGGGCGTCGAACGCGACAACCGCGTATTTATCGCGAGCGTGCGCCTCGCTTACGACCTGCGCGATAGCCGGAGCGTTGTAGGCCCAGATGCCGACCAGGGCGACGAGATCCTTGTGGTTGGCCATCGCGCTGCGAACGTTTTCGCGGGCCTTCGACTTATCCATTCCGTCCGCCATTCGATCGTCTTCGGTGTACTTCTCGCCAATGGCTTCCTTGACGCCGTTCATTCGATTGCGAGCATTGTCATTGTCGGTAAAGCCAGCGAACTGCACATAACCGCCGCTCGCTTTGCCGCGCGCTTCGAGAATGGCTTTAGCCGCCGCTCCCAGCACGCGGCCGCCAACCACATTGTCGGTGCCAATGTAATAAGGCCGAGCATCACGAAATTTCTCGCGGTTCACGTCACCATCGACGGTAATGATCTTAATCCCCTTATCCTGCAGCTTTTTCATTTCCTCGATGATTGCCGCGTTGTCAGCCTGAATGACCGAAATGGCGACCGCAGCCACGTCGCCCTGGCTAGCGAACTGCCGCAGCTTGTCGATTTGGCCCTGCGGCTTGCCGTTATTCACTTCCATGGCGACGACATATCCCGCCTTGTCGATCTCAAACTGCTTTGCACCTTCCTCCAAACCGCTCCGACAAGCGTCCCAGAACGGATCGCTGCCGTTCGTCAGAAATACAATTCGCTTTTTGCCACCGGAGCTCACACCCGGCTGAGCACTGGAGCCGCCGCACCCAGCGAGCACAGCGGCCAATGCCAAAATGAATCCGAACCGCACGATGGAGAGGTGCATGAAATGTGGAGTGGGCGATGCCCGCCAATATATGTGGGAAGAAACCTGTCGCAACTCGTTGCCCCGGCAGAGTTTGGGATTCTAGTTCCGCAATAGGGTAGTTGCAAGCGAGTGGTAATTTGTGCGGCCGCGATCGAGTCCGCGGCAGGGCGACGGCTAATAAACCCGATGCATTCGATAAGGCTTATCAGCGTTTGTCGGCGCATTTTTTTGCAGCGCCTTTTTTTCTTACCGGGGCAGAGTGTATGCAGCCTCAGGCGGTTGTCGTTGGCGCGCGGCAGGCGACTGCTTTTGCGCGTCGCGGGCCGCTGTCGGCGACGGAAGTCGATGAAGTTGCGCCGTATCGTTTGACGCGTCACGTACACAGCGGCGGCGTATTTGATTTGTTCCGGGCGGCGGCAAGAGGCGATGCGGGGCCAGGGTGTTACGTCTTGAAAAGGGCACGGGACGGCGTTTCGCCTGAAATGGCGGCGGCGATGCTGCGGCGGGAAGCGACTGTAGCGGCGGCGGTGCAACATCCGAGCTTGACGTGCGTTTTGGCCGCTGAGACACGCTCGCCGCAGCCGTATTTGTTGTTGCCGTTTCGAGATGGCGTGTCGCTGAGGCAAATGTTGGCCTTATCGGATGCGTTCATCAGCGTCTCGCGGGCGCTGAATATTGTTCGGCAGGTTGCGGAGGCACTGGCGGCGTTGCACGCGGCCGGATGGTTGCACGGTCAGGTGCGGCCCGATCACGTTTTGTTGTCGCCGCAGGGGCAGGTGACGGTGATTGATTTGATGCGGGCGCGGCGACGGGAGACGGCGGAATGCGACGTGGCCGATGTGGCGGCAATCGATGCGATCTATGCTGCGCCGGAAATGAGCCAGCATGGTCGCCGGCAGGATTCCGCGATTGATGTGTATTCGCTGGGCGTGGCGCTCTTTGAAATCCTTACTGGACGGCCGCCCTTTGAATGCTCCTCACCCCGAGAGCTGATGATTAAGCATCGCCGTGATGCGGTTCCCGATATTCGCGCGGCGCGGCCGGATGTGACGCTCGAAGTCGCGCATCTGCTGCGGTTGATGCTGGCGAAAGATTCGCTGCGACGGCCGACGGACGAGGAGCTTGTTCGCTGGCTGGCGGAGTTGGAGATTGCGGCCCTGGCGCTGTAGGGAATGGCCTCTGTGCCATTCCACGGGGCGGCGAATTCCGATGGTATTCCGAGTTCACGGAACGCCATGGAGGGCGTTCCCTACAGGCCGCTAGAACTTCACCGCTTCACGCCGATAGGACAGGTCGAGCAGCTCCATGGGATGAATGATCTTGAGTTTCTCGCCTTGCAGGCGGGCTTCGCGGGCGATTTGCAGTAGGCAGCCAGCGTTGGCGGTGATGACGAGGCGGGCGCCGGTGGAGCGAATGTTGGTGAGCTTGCGGCGAGCGAGGCGCTCGGCCATTTCGGGCTCGGTGAGATTATAAGTGCCGGCCGCGCCGCAGCAGAGCTCGGATTCGGGCAATTCAACGAGCTTGAGGCCCGGGATTTTCTTGAGCAGATTTCGCGGCTGCTCGCGGACTTTTTGCGCATGCGCCAGGTGGCAGGCGTCGTGATAGGTGGCGGTGAGGCGGATTTCGCCGGGTGGATCGATGAGGCCGAGCTGGTCGAGGAACTCGTTGCAGTCGCGAATTTTGCTTGCGAACTGCTCGCGCGCGCGCTGTAGGGAACGCCCTCTGTGGCGTTCCGTGTCTTGGGGATTGTTTTCCGGCAGGCTGGAAGCCTGCCCCATGGGAGGCCAGTGGTGGCCGTAGTCTTTGAGCATGGACCCGCAGCCGGCGACGTTGACGATGATGGCATCCACGCCATTGGCGTCGAAGGCGGCGGCGTTTTTGTCGGCCATTTCGCGGGCGGGCTCACTGCTGCCCGCATGAAAATGAATCGCGCCGCAGCAGACCTGATTTTGCGGCACGATGACGTCGCAGCCGTTTTCTTGCAGGACGCGGGCGGTGGCCCAATTGGTTTGGCGGAAGAGAGCGTCGCCGACGCAGCCGGTGAAAAGGGCGACGCGGGCGCGGCGGCGACCTTTGGCAGCGATGAATTCGGGCAATGCGGGCAGCGGCTTTTCCAGCGGCGGCAGCATGGTGACAAGGCGGCCGAGGCGCGGCGGCAGCAGACGCCAGAGGCCTGTCGCTTCCAGCAGACGATCGAGCCCGAGCTTTTGAGCGATTCGTGCCGGCGCGAGTGAGCGGCGGAGTTTTTCTGGATAAGGAAACAGGCCGAAGAGGATGTAGCGGTGAAACCAGTCGTCGTTTTTGGCGGTCGTGCCACTGGCGATCGCTTGCTGCTCCATGCCGACGCGGAAGGGCTCGATAAGTTTGCCGTATTGCACGCCGGAGGGACAGGCCGATTCACAAGCGCGGCAGTCCAAGCAGAGCTCCAGGTGCCGCTGGACTTCGTGCGTCAGCTCGAGCCGTTCATCGCGAACGGCTCGCATTAAGTAAATACGGCCGCGGGGGCTGTCGTTTTCGTTGCCAGTTTCGACGTAGGTCGGGCAAGACGCCGTGCATAGGCCGCAGTGGACGCAGTCGAGAAGCAATTCGTAGTCGATTGCGCCGCCCGGATTATTGGCGTTTGCTAGTGGCAGCGGAGTGTGCGAGGTGGGCGCTCGCGGCGCAGCCTCCCCCGCATCCACGTTCAGCGGGCTTTGGACCGCAGCGGTCGGCGTGCTGCGCGGCGGCTCTTGCTCGATCGTTGAAGATTCGGACACAAAACGGCTTTGCAAGACGAGACTCAATTACACAGTACACTGCTTCAATGGTAATCGTAATCGCGGCGATCTAAAACCGGCCGCTTGGTTTGCTTTTGCAACTGGCGGATTGATAATACAGGCTTGCTCGTCGGTTATCTCTTATCTGTCACGCGGGAGGTTCCATGACGCTTCAGATTCGTCGCAGCCAAGTCGTTTTGCCGATCGTCGTTACGGGGGTACTAGCGGCGATTGATTTGTCCGGGACGGGATGCTGGGCACAGGTGCAAGATCGGTTCGGCGCGGCGGCAGTTCCGAGCGACGAAATCAATGAAGCGCAGCCGCGGCAAGCCAGGGCCCCCAAACCGGCTTCGGTCTTGGTAATTGCTCGTCCGCCGGCGTTACCGAAGCGGGAGGCAGTAGCTGGTTTGGCCGAGAAACCGGCCGCTGTTTCTATGGAGTCGCTGGAAAACTCGCTAAACACGATCGTCAAAGTGGAGTTCGTGGAAGCGCCGTTGAAGGACGTTGTCCAGCGCCTCAGCGACGTCGTGGGCGTGCCGTTCGTCTTGTCTTTGAAGAAGCTGGAGGAAGCCAGCGTGAGTGCCGACACGCCGATGACGAAATCGCTGCAAGGCTTGACGCTCCGATCGGTGCTTCGGCTGATTTTGAAGGACCTGGAGCTGACGTATGTGATTCGTGACGAGGTGATTCAGATTACAACGCCTGAGGATGCCGAGAGCCAACTCATCACTCGGATTTATCGTTGTCGCGATTTGATTGATTGGGCAGCAGGCAGGGGGCCGCAGGCGGTGGGCGATCAGGCAAAGGAACGCGGCCTTTCGTCTCTCGATGACAAACGCGCGATTGTACTGATGGAGACTATTACCTCCGCGATCAAGCCCGATAGTTGGGACGATGTCGGCGGCCCGGGGTCGATTGACAACTTCTACGGCGTATTGGTTGTCAGCCAAACACAGGAGGTACATTCACAGATAGACGATTTTCTCAGCGAGCTTCGCTTGGCCGCGGCCGCGAATCCGGCGCGAGGTCGCAAATCGATGCAAGAGCGACGCAAACGCGGCGTGGAGGCGAGGCCAATAGTAGGCGGCGCGGGCACCGGGGGCGGCATCGGCAGAGCGGGTGGCATGGGTGGATGGGGCTTCGGAACGGGAGGCGTATTCTAAATGTGGTTCCGAGCGAAGAATCTTAGCCGTGAAAAATCTTGAAAGCTGCCGAAACATTCGTTGGTACTCGAGCTAAACTACAAACCGCCCCCGATTCAGAATATCTTTCGGATCAAACCGCCGTTTCAGCTCGCGCATTAACTCGAGTGGCGAGTCCGTCATACCAAAGACGCTTTGGTGAGTCATTTCGACGCCGGAGGGATTGGAGAGAATGACGACCTGACCGTGATGGGCGGCGGCAACGGGCTGAAGATTACCGAGGAGGGCTCGCGAAAGACCACTGGCCGGGAATTTGGACATTTTCATCAGCACGATGCCATTGCCGGCATGGGCTTGGATCGAGCAATCCGGATCGAGGCGGCGCGCTGCGTCGATCAATGCGGTTGTGCCGCTGGGCACGACGTTGGCCTTAAGGACGAGCGGCGAATCGCCGGCGGCGGAGAATTCGATCAAACGCTGCCATAGGGCGGCGGTTTCGCCAACGACGAGGGGCATCTCAACGCCCAATTCGCGCCACTCCTCCATCAGTTGGGCCACCATGAATTCGACTTCCGGCGCGGCGCCTTCGAGGGCAGCGACGACGTATAAGGCGGTGGGCGAACTATTTGGGAGGTCGGACAACGCGGGGTCGCCCTTCCATTCTGGGCCAGCCAGAATTTCGATCGCCACCGGTGTTGTTGTGGAGTTGATGAGGGCTGCCAAGAGTCGCTCGGCCGCTGCACCGTCTGGCACCGAGCAAGCGACGAGCGCTGATTGGCCAGGGATTGGCTTCAGGCGCAGCGTTACCTGCGTGATGAAGCCTAATGCGCCCATTGAACCGGTCAGCAGCTTGCAGAAGTCGTAGCCGGCGACGTTTTTGACAACGCGGCCGCCGCCTTTGAACTCATTGCCACGGCCATCGACAGCGCTGATGCCGATGACGAAATCGCGGACTGAGCCTTCGCCGTACCGCCGCGGGCCGTTCCAGTTCGTGGCGATGACGCCCCCGATGGTAGCCTTTTCTGCTTGTGGCACATCGACCGGCAGTCGTTGGCCTTCTTTGGCAACCGTGTCGGCGAGTTGCTTCATCGTGACACCCGCTTCGACGGTGATCGTCATGTCGCGGGCGGGATAATCGATGATGCGGTTGAGGCCGAGCAACGAGAGGCCCGTACCTTGATCCTTTGCCGGTAATCCGAAATTGAGGCTCGTGCCGCCACCGGTGGGATAGAGCGGTGTACCCGATTCAAAGGAGCTGCGAACCGCGGCAATGACCCCTTCCTGCGAGGTCGGCCGGATCGCTTTCGCGGCCAATAATTCGCTGGAACTCATGCTTGGTTTTCTAAGACAAGTTCATCCCATTTTGCAACTCTAGGGTCGCGTGAACCATAGATGTCGAGTAACCGGTCTCGCACCCAACCGCGATCAAAATCAGCGCCTTGCTGAGTCATGATATCGAGAAGATCGACCCAATCACGCGGCCGGAAGAACATCATTTTGAAAACAGCAAGAGTTTCGGCGTCCCACACCATGACCGGTTGATTGCCTAATAGTTTTCGTTTCCGCCGAGCTTTAGCAACATCGTAGAAAGGGATCAGAGGGACAAAAACGTCAACCTTAACCGAATCGAACAATGCGGTGCAAAAGCCATGTTCAAGAATCGATGCGACTGCGCTCGCAGCACCGACAGTACAACCAATTTCTTGCAACTCCCACACCACCTCCGATGGTTTGTCTTTGGCAAGGAACAGTGTAAGGTCAACATCGAGAGTACCTCGCGGCCGACCCCAATAACCGAGCGCAATTGCACCGCCTAGCGCGTATTCGGTCCCTCGCTTCTCCAGCGCTTCCGCAAGCTGAGCTGCTACCGGGCCGGGATCGACCGAGTTTTTAGCGTTGGGTGGCATTGGCGGCGTGCTTGCGCAGAAATTCCCACGCCGATTCTGGCCATGGGTCTGGTTTTAGGGGCGGCATGCCAGATTTGAGTCTGCTGACATAGATTGCCGCAGCGGAGCGACAAACGGCCAAAATCTCCTCACCCCGTTCCCGATCTGAGAGAGCGCGAAGCCGACTGGGTTCGAGCAGGGCGTTCTCTCGCTCGCCTTTGGCGATGTCCAGCATGGGTGCTTTGAGCATGTTTTCCTCCGCGTATCCAATTATACGGTGAGATTCACAGCGCCGCCCGCCGTCCCGGGTGTTTTTGTTCCATGCCGCAGCCGCCGGCGGTGGGGAGCATTTTGTCGGGGCTGAGATTGCCGAAAGGATTGAAGGCGTCGCGGAGGTTTTTCATGGCGGCGAGGTCGCTGGGCGTGAACATTTTGTTCATGAAGCCGATTTTTTCGACGCCGATGCCGTGTTCGCCGGTGACGCTGCCGCCGGCGGCGAGGCATTCGTCGAGGATTTCATTGCTGGCGTCGAGAACGCGGCGGACCTGCTCGGCGTTGCGTTCGTCGAAGAGCAGAATCGGATGAATGTTGCCATCGCCGGCGTGAAAAACATTGACAATGCGAATATCGTATCGCTTGCCAATTTCGATGATTTTCTTGAGGATGTGCGGCAGCTTAGTGCGCGGGACGACGCCGTCTTGGGTGCAATAGCTCGGGCTGAGGCGGCCGATGGCGCCGAAGGCCTGCTTCCGACATTTCCAGAGCTTGAGGCGTTCTTTTTCGTCGCGAGCGAGGCGCACTTCGCGAGCGCCGCAGCAGGTGCAAATATTGATGATCTGGTCGCGCTGCTGATCGAGGCCGGCTTCGAGACCATCGACTTCGATGAGCAGGATCGCCTGGGCATCGAGTGGAAAGCCGAACTGAAAGGCGGCTTCGACGGCGACCAGAATGCCCTGATCCATCATTTCGAGAGCGGCGGGCACTATCCCAGCTCCGATGATCTCGCTGATCGCAGCCGTGGCGTCTTCGACGGATTCGAAAACGCCGAGCATCGTGCGGTGGCCTTGAGGATTTTTCGTCAGCTTCACCCAAACTTTGGTGACGATGGCGAGCGTGCCTTCGCTGCCGACGACAGCGCCGACCAAATCGAAACCGACGGGGTCTTCGGCAGGGCCGCCGAGGCGGACGACGCGGCCATCGGCCAGGACCGCTTCTACGCCGAGAACGTGATTGACCGTCACGCCATATTTAAGCGTGTGCGGGCCGCCAGAATTCGTCGCGACGTTGCCACCGATCGTGCATGCACCCTGGCTCGATGGATCCGGAGCATAGTGATAGCCGGTGCCTTTCAGAGCGTTGGTTAGCCAGACATTGACGACGCCGGGCTCAACGATGGCATAGCGGTCGCGGAGATTGATTTCCAGAATTCGCTTCATCCGCGTCAAAACGATCATCACGCCGCCGCCGACGGGCAGGCAGCCGCCGGCAAGGCTCGTGCCCGCTCCACGCGGTAGAAATGGCACGCCAGCCGCGTTGCAGATTTTTACGATTTCGACGACATCGGCCGTATCGCGCGGAAAAACGACGACATCGGGACTATTTTTCTCGACCGTGAACCCGTCGCACTCATAGACCATCAGATCCGAATCGGCGGCGAGGACGTTTTCGTGGCCGACGGCGCGGCGGAGGCGATCGATGAGCGGCGGAAGCGAAGGGGTGGCGGACATGAAACGCAAATCAAAACTGGACGGACAAATTCAGCACAAAAACAGATTTTTGACAGAACGTAACAAAGGAAACGAAGAATACGGTCGGTCATTTCCTTTGTTGCCTTCGTTATCTTCTGTTCAAGTATATTGCGGGCAAGCGGGGACGATAGTATCAGAGACTCTGACTAGCCAAGCTGTTCGGCAAGCTTTTCGACAACCAGTTTGCCGATATTTAGAGAGGATGTTGCTGCGGGAGACGGCGCATTGAGCACATTGACGATGCGGCCGGTGGGTTGGATGACGAAGTCATCGACCATCGTGCCGTCGGGGGTGACGGCCATGGCGCGAACGCCGGCGCGGGCCGGGACGAGGTGCTCGCTTCTGACTTCGGGCAATAGGCGCTGGAGCGCTTTGACGAAGGCGGCCTTGCTCCAGGAGCGCCACATTTCGCCGGCACCCATCCGCCAGTATTTCGCGGCCAAGATGCGAAAACCGCGGAACGACAGCGTTTCGTAGAGGTCGTTTAAGCACACGTCGGACTTGCGATAGCCTTCGCGAGCGAAAGCGAGCACGGCGTTCGGGCCGCATTCGATGCCGCCTTGGATCATCCGCGTGAAATGGACGCCGAGGAACGGAAAGGCAGGGTCGGGGACTGGATAGATCAGGTTGCGGCAGAGGTGCTCCGCTTCCGGTTTGAGCTCGTAATATTCGCCGCGGAAGGGAACGATCTGCGCTTCGGGCTTGATGCCGGTCAACTTGGCGACACGATCGCTTTGTAAGCCCGAACAAGTTACTAAATAGTCGGCGGTGAATTGGCCGGCACTCGTCTCGACGGTGATTTGTTGGCCGTTTTCGTGGACAGCGACCACACGAGCGGAGCAGCGAACTTCGCTGCCGCGGCTGACAACCAGCTCGGCCATTTTTTCGGTGGCGGCGCGGTAATTCACGATGCCGGCTTCGGGAACATGAATCGCTTTCACTCCTGCGGCATGTGGCTCAAGCTCTTTCAGTCGCTCGGGATCAATCAGTTCGCAGCGAATGCCGTTTTGTTGGCCGCGCTCGAAGATGTTCACGAGCCGCGGGACCTCGCCGTCATTGATGGCGACGATGACCTTGCCGCAGATGTCATAGGGCACACCGTGCGCTGCGCAAAACTCCTGCATCGCCAGTTTACCTGCACGACAGTTGACTGCTCGCAGCGACCCGGGCTTGTAGTAGATGCCCGAATGCAGGACGCCGGAGTTGTGGCCCGTTTGATGAGCGCCGACGGAGGATTCTTTTTCCAGCACGATTACGCGGAGATGCGGATAGCGCTGGACGAGCTGCCAGGCTGTGGCGAGGCCAACGATTCCGCCTCCGACGATTGCTACATTCGCATGATCCATCGCCGATCAGTCCACTTTCTTCAATTGGCGGCCGAGCTTCTGTTCGACACTATCGACTTTTGTTTCCAGGCGGCCTTTATAGCCACGGCGATAGTCGAGCTTGGCGGTGCAGGTGATGCGGTCGCAGTCGGCAGCCATGGCGTCGAGGCATTGCTTGAGCACGCCAAGGACCTCGTCGATTTCCCCTTCCACAATCGTGCCCATGGCGTGCAAGCGGTAATCGAGGCCGCTGTCGTCGATGATTTTCAAGCTGCGGGCGACATATTCGCCGACGCTAGCCCCTTTCTCCAGAGGCGACATGCTGAATTCGAGGAGGACCATGGGAGATAGGCCTGGGGCTTGAAAGTGCAAGTTGTTTGTTGATCGCAAGTTGCGGCGATTTGTTTTCGATCTTCGTCGCTCAAATTGCTTACAGTAAACTACGCGGCGTTTTTCCTCAAACCGGCTGGACTGATTGCAATCGATGCCAGCAGCTTCTCGCTTGTACGCCATGGGATGCGCTGTGGTGCTGCTCGGCGCCGCGCTCGCTGACGCACAGACATTGCCAGCGCCGGCGGGCCCGTTGGAGTTGCTGCCGCCTGCAGCTACGGCGGGCGAAGAGCCAGCGCTCGATTACTTCGATCTCGATGAATGGCTCGATTACAGCCAGGTTGGTCCACTAACGCCGAACACCGATTGGCAATGGCAAATTCTGCCCGATGGCATCCCGTATCGGGCATATCTGGCGAATCCCAAGGAGTCGCGGATTGGGACGCAAGTTTTCAATGTGCCGGGCGAGGGGGCGCTGTGGGATTCGACGCTGGGCGGCCGCATGGGATTGTTGCGTTATGGCACAAACGACCCGTCGTGGCCGCAGGGATGGCAATTCGATGTCGAAGGTTCAGCGCAGGTGAGGCTCGATCCGAACGAGAACCTTGATTTACGCAGCGTCGATTACCGCGTCGGCGCGCCGTTGACTTATGCTTACGGCCGCCATCGTCTCAAGCTCGGTTACTATCACCTGTGCTCACATCTGGGAGATGAATTCCTCGCGGTGCATCCGAATTTCCAGCACCTCAATTTCGTACGCGACGCCCTGACGCTGGGCTACGCCTACTACGTTACCGAGAATTTGCGGCTGTACGGCGAAATGGGCTACGCGTTCAACGATGACGTGAGCAAAGAGTGGGAATTTCAGTTTGGGTTCGATTATTCGCCGGCCCGGCCGACGGGAATTCGCGGCGCTCCATTCTTCGCGGTGAACGGCCACATTCGCGAAGAACTGAACTACAGCGGGAATTTCGTGCTCCAAGCCGGCTGGGCCTGGCGCGGACAGACGAGCCATTTGCTGCGCACTGGCTTCCACTATTACAACGGCCTCAGCGATCAATACTCGTTTTATCGTAACTTCGAGCAGCAGATCGGCGGCGGAATGTGGTACGACTTCTGACGGCGAGCGGGAGGCGTCAGCCTCCCGGTTGCGTCATATTACCGGGGGACTCACGTCCCCCGCTCGCCGTTTGGCCGCATATGCCTCTCGTACCAGTGCCAACCAATCGCGCGCGAAGCCTGGGCCGTCGCAGAGGGGTGAAGCAGCGACTTGCTCGCGCATTTGAGAGCGAATGATCGCGAGCTCGTCGAGTCGATTGGCCCATTCGACAGCTTTTGCGACGTATTGCTCCATGTCTTCGGCGACGAACTGCCCATAACCGGCATTGCTAACGTGGCTTGTCGAGTGACGCGATGCGAAGCCACCGCCGGGACAGCAAATCACGGGCACGCCCATCCAGAGCGCCTCACAGGTGGTTAAGCCGCCCGAATAGGGCTGCGTATCCAAAGCCAGATCGACCTGGTCATATTGCCGCATCGTGTCCAGATTGGTTGACCGGCCTTGAAATTCGATCCGCTCGCCGGTTACGCCGCGGCGGGCAAATTCAGCACGCAGTCGGACCTGTAGCTCGGGCTGGTCCAATCCGTTGTATTTAAGTAGAAGTCGCGAGGTCGGCACTCGCTGGAGAATCGAGCTCCAGGCATCATAAAGCGGGGGGGAATACTTGGCGGGATTGTTGAAGCAGCCGAAAGTCACCCGGCCGGTTGTGAGCGCGGGCAGCGGAGCGACATGGAGCGCCGCATGCGGCGTCCCATAGCAAATGTAATCGTGAGGCAAACGCAGGACCGCTTCGGAATACGACAGTTCTTCGCCAGGGCGAACATGGAACCGGTCGGCGATCAGGCCATCCATCGCGGTTAAGCCGGTGGTGCCAACGTAGCCCAGCCAGGTCAGTTGCAATGCCGCTGGCCGGCGAGCAAAAACGAGCAATCGGCGGCCCACGTGTCCGCCCAGATCGACGAGCACGTCGATTTCGTCGCGCCGAACCTGCTCGGCCAGAGCTTGATCCGAAACAGCCGTACAGACGCGCCACAGATTCGCCGCCGCACGAAAGCGGGCCGTGAAATCATCTTCCGCGAGTCGATCGGAATAGCACACGATGGAGCACAACGACTTATCCAGGCACTCCAGCAACTTCAGCCCCAAGCACCCGGTGGGACCGCCGTTGAAGTCTTGGGCGATAAAACCGATACGCAGACCTCGCTTCAGGACATCGCCGCGCGCCGCGGGAGGGACGGCCGGCGCAAGGGGCCGAGCATAAAGGGCATCCCACATCCGATGGTTGGCCACAATCTGCTCAGGAGATTGCGCAGAATCATAGTGGAGCGACATCAGCAGTACGCTATGCGCAAAGGGATCAGGACGCCGCACGATCGAGTGCTGCAACGCCTCGAGCGCTTCGCCGAGACGGGCCTGAGCGTGCAACGTGCCGCCGAGCACTGTCCACGCTTCAGAATCATTCGGATGCTCCAGAACAAGTTGTCGTAGCCAGGCCTCGGCTTCCATGAATTTGCCGTCGAGTAGCAGCGTGCGGCCGAGATTAAATCGTGCATCGCGGTCGCGGGGGGCGCGCTTGATGGCTTCCCGATACGCAGCGGCAGCCGCAGACCAATTGACGCGCAGGCGCTCCGCATTGCCGATGATCAGCCAGGCCGGAATCAGATCGGGCATTTGGGCCAATACCGCGCGGGAAAATTCAATGGCGCGATCCAGATTGCCGCGGTCCACTTGCAGCAACGCATAGCGAATTCGCGTGTTCGGATCGCCCGGAATCAGGGCTAGGCTGCGGTCAAACGCTTGCTCGGCTTGATCAAGATGTCCGACAGCGTGTGCGGCTGCTCCCAGGTTACGCCAGGATTCGGCGTTGTTTGGATCACCGGCAAGAGCCTGTTGATACGCCTCGATCGCCGGCTGCCATCGTTGCTGGCCAAAAAAGCAATCGCCCAGGGAGTTCCAATAAACCGCTTCATGTGGGCTAAGACTGATTGCTTGCCGCAATGGCGCTTCGGCGTCGGCCACGCGTCCCTGAGCCAGACGCAACGTGCCGAGCCAGGCCCACAGCTTGTGCTCGGCGGGCGATTTGACGAGCGCCGCGTCACAGGCGGCTTCGGCGGCCGGAAAGTCGCCCTGACGAATCAGGCTCTCAATGTGTTCGACGGTAGATGACTGCTGCGACAAGCGAAATCTCCTTGGCGGCAGTCTGACTGGGTTTGCACGCCTGCCTCCATTGTAGGCAGCCATGCTATCTTTCAGGCTGAGGTGGAAGCCAAACGAAATGAGTACGAGTAGCGAATCCGATCGCCGCCTGACGGCCTTGCACGTCGACAACAGCAGCCGCCTGCCCGTCGTGCGGCTGAAATCGGCGGGGCTGCATCCGCTGGTTTATCGCAAGCGGATCGCGCAGGTCGAGCGGAGTGCGAAGCAGGGCGATTTGGTTGACGTCGTGGATGAAGAAGGTCGGCGCGTCGGCTATGGACTATTCAATCCGAAGTCGGAGTTGACGCTCCGGATGCTGAGCCGCGGGGAGGAGTTGCCGGACGAAGCCTGGTGGCGGCAGCGGCTGAGTGAAGCAGTGACTTTGCGGCGGGAAATGCTGCGACTGGACGAGACAACGGACGCGTATCGCGTCATTCATGCGGAGGCTGATGGGCTGTCGGGGCTGATGATCGATAAGCTCGGTGATGTGCTGTCGGCGGAGTGCTTTTCGGTCGGCATGTATCAAAGGGCCGAGGCGATTGTGCAGTTGTTAGCGCCGCTGGTGGACACCAAGCATTATTTGATTCGCGGCGGGCCGGCGACGGTGGCACAGGAAGGCTTCGAGCCGGCGGATATCGCTTCGCCGGAATTGCCATCGCGGGTCACGATTCAAGAATTCGGAACCCGGTTTCGCGTCGATTTTCAGGCGGGACATAAAACGGGCTTCTTTTGCGATCAGCGCGAAAACCGCCGGCTGCTGGCATCGTTTTGCAAAGACAAAACAGTGCTCGATCTGTGCTGCTACACCGGCGGCTTCGCGATACAAGCGAAGAAGCTAGGCGGCGCTAGCGACGTAGTCGGCGTCGATCTGGATGCGGATCCGCTGGAATTGGCCAAGCAGAACGCGAATCTCAACCAGGTGCGCGTGAAGTTCGCTCAGGCGGACGCTTTTGCCTACATTCGCGACATGTCGGCAACCGGACGGACGTTCGATGTGGTCGTGCTCGACCCGCCGAAGCTGATTCGGTCGCGGGCCGAACTGGAAGAAGGAACGCGAAAACATTTCGATTTGAATCGGCTCGCGATGCGGCTGGTCGCGCCCGGCGGCATCATGCTGAGCTGCACGTGTGCCGGTTTGCTATCGCATGACGAATTCTTGCGGATGATTTATGCCTCGGCCCGTCAAGCCGGCCGAGAGATTGCGCCGGCGACAGCCGAACGCGGAGCCCGCCACGCGCTGCGGCAGGTGCAAATTCTCGCCAAGTGCGGCGCGGCGGCTGATCATCCCATCGCGACAAATTGTCCTGAGACAGAATATCTGCAGGCCGTGTTCATGCGCGTGCTCTAAGTGAACCCACGTTACGATGCCATACTAACCCGAAGCGTAAGCGAGGGAAAATCCAAAGCGTAAGCGAGGGAAAATCCGAAGCGTGAGCGAGGGAAAATCCGAAGCGTAAGCGAGGGAAAATCATGGTTCCTCGCTTACTCTTCGGGTTTGTGTGCCATCTACCGCGTGAGTCTTGGGGCCGGTAGCCTAATCAGCCTGCAATTAACTCACCGGAGGTCCGCCGATGAACGGAAAAGATGCCATCAAAATCAACATGGACATGGGGCAGTTTATCTCGCTGGGTTACCTTGAGGACCTGACCGACCAGGAATTGCTGCATCGGCCGGCCAAGGGAGCCAACCACATCAATTGGCAACTGGGTCACCTGATTGCCTCCGAGCACGAGATGATTGAGAAGGTCGCGCCGGGTGCCATGCCCGCCTTGCCTGCTGGCTTTACGGTGAAGTACGCCAAGGAAACAAACGTGATCGACGACCCGGCCAAGCTTTGCACCAAGGCCGAGCTGCTCAAGGCCTATCACGAACAGCGAGCCGGCACGCTCAAGGCCCTCGCCGCCACATCCGATGCCGATTTGGACAAAGCGACCGGCGTTGAATACGCGCCGAATGTCGCCTCGATGTACTCCATGCAAGGCACGCACTGGGTGATGCACGCCGGGCAGTGGGCTGTTATTCGCCGGCAACTGGGGCGGAAGCCGCTGTTCTAAATCAAATACCAAGAACCAAATCACAAGCACCAAACAAATTCCAAACTGCGAATGACCGAAAGCAAACGATCGCTTTGATCATTGTGGCTTGCTTATTGGAATTTGTTTGTGATTTGATGCTTGGTACTTGATCATTCCTCGCCCGGATGGATCGCTTTGAAGATGACGGCCGCGGCGCGCTCGGACTGCATGCGCTAGACGCGCAGGTCCGCAATTATAAGGGCTGCAACTGTGGTTGCGCACCAGCCAAGAATCACCATTGACGCTCGGGTAATTTCCTCTGAGAAAGAGCCGAACAATGCAAGTGCTTCAAGCGTCACGGGAATAATCATCGCAAATCTTGCGGCGAATCCCCTGCGCTTATCGGGCGCCCAACGGGCGATCAGTTCGACAAAACCAATCATTACGGCGTTGCCCGCCAGCAAGAAAGGATGAGCATTCAACAATGCGGCGCTTAATAACAAAGCAAGGATGAGAATTAGCACGGCAATCCAGGCGAACGCATACACGGAGCGCAACGCACGAGTTTCCGGTACTAATTTGGAGAACCGCGACGAGTGAGCGATGATTGTCTCTGCTGCTACAATCGCCCATGCGCCATAGAAGACAAGCCCCAAGCAGAAGAAGAATGCAGCGACGGCTAAAACGGCTCTGATTCTTTTATCGGTGACCTGGGGAAGCAATAAAAATAGCGTACAGACGATAACGACGATGGGAACCGAACACAGTTGCGTGTTTTCCTGCCAAAGCTTCGCGCTCCACAAGAAAAACCTCGCAAGAGGATGTTGATGGCCTACAACTTCTTTGTAGAGTTCACGAATTGTGGTTGAGTTCGGTTGTTGGCGGATGGCTGTTGACGCGTGCTGATATGCCTCGGCAAAACGGCTGGCGCGAAGCGCAATTCGTGCCATTTCCGTGTGCGCATCTACCGACTCGGGATTACGTTGTAGCAAACGACACCACGTGTCTTCTGCGTCGCGATCAATCCCAAGCTCCATTTGAGCGCGGGCTAATGTGTCCAGACACCCCACGTGCTCCGGATCGATTTGCAACCCCGATGTCGCGAAGGCTAACGCGGCCCGACTATCGCCGACAAACCGTGCCGTCATCGCCCGCACGTAGTAACAGTCAGGCTCATTCGGGCTACAATTCAGCGCTTGGCCGGCGACCTCCATTGCTCGTGCGCCGTGGTTTGCACCGACGGAAAGATCAGCCATCAAGCTCCAGGCGAGCCAGTAATATCCATAGTATTGATCGGGATCGCGCTGGATCGCTTCGCGCGCGGCTATCCGCGATTCGGCGTAGTGTTCCAGGCGGTAACAGATTTCTGCGCGAGTGGCATGCAGTAAACTGTGGTCAGGCGCGTCTGCGAGCGCCTGCAAGATATGTTCATGCGCTAATTCCCAGCGCTTGAGGGCCATCGCAGCGCGAGCGCGGCTGAAGTATTCATGCCATGCAATCACGTCACGTTCCCTACGCGGCCTTGATCCGAAGACAAGGCGCTGGCACCGCATTGACCAGCTTGCCGCTTATTCTTCGCCTGGATGGATCGCCTTGAATGCAAACGCTGCGCATGCGCCGCCGGCGAGGTTGGCGACGAAGTAGATCCAGATTTTCGCGGGCGCGACGAGCTTCATAATCGTAATGCCGACGGCGACTGCGGGGTTGAACGCGCCGCCGGAGATGCCGCCGACGGAATACGCCCCAGCCAACACGGTGAAACCGATCGCCAGGCCATAAAACGAATTTCCTGCATTCGCCTTCGCTGTTGCAACATTGAGGACGACATACGCTAAGGCGAATGTATAGAGAAACTCGACGATCAGAGATTTAACGACGTCGATATCTGTCGGTGCCTTTTCAGGCATACCGTTCACAAACAGAACGACGCCCGCCGCCAGGGCCGCGCCCGCAATTTGAGCAACCCAATAGGGAACCACGTCCGCGACTGGACATTTTCCTCGCAGGCAAACGGCCAGTGTCACAGCGGGATTGAAATGAGCGCCGGAGACGTGCCCGCCGGCGAAAATCATCACCATCAATGCCGATCCGATAGCCAATGGCGCCATCGCGCCAGCTCCGGCGACGGCAAAGCCGATCGTGAGTACAAGAAAGAAGGTCCCGATGAATTCGACGATGTATTTGGGCATGGTGTCGGGTCCGGGGAGAGGCTTTAGATTTCGATCTTAGGCTTTTGGTGTTAGGAGTCTAAAGACTAAAACCGAAAAACTAAAGCCTAAAACGCTCGTACAATGGGGCTGTGCCGCCTTCAACCATCTATCTCGACAACAACTCCACGACTCCCATCGACCCTTGCGTCGTGGAAGCAATGACCCGCGCGTGGCGCGACTGCGGCGCGAATCCGGCGAGCCAACATTCGCTCGGGCGCAAGGCGCGGCGGATGCTGGAAGAGGCGCGGGAAGGAATTTTGGAACTGCTCGGCGCGAAAACCGGCGGCATGGACGCGGATCAGCTTGTCTTCACGAGCGGGGGGACAGAGGCGAATAACCTAGCGCTGCTCGGTCTCGCGTCCACTCCCCCAGCCGGGACCAAACTTGGTCCCTTAGGAAACCGGGAAATCCCGAGTCGCGTCGCAATGTCTCCGCTGGAGCATCCGAGCATCACCGCCACGGTCGCCGAACTCGCCCGCCGCGGGGCTCTGTTTGGCAATTGCCGCGTCACGGCCGAAGGCGTCGTCGATCTCGCGCCATGGCGCGAGCCGCCAGGACCGACGCCGGCGACGCTCGTCAGCATCATGCTCGCGAACAACGAGACCGGCGTCATTCAACCCATCGCCGAAATCGCCGCCGCCTGCCGCCAGCGCGGCGCGTTGATCCACACGGATGCTGTTCAAGCCGTCGGCAGAATATCGGTCCACTTCCGTGAGCTTGGTGTGGATGCGATGACCGTCGCGCCGCACAAGTTTCATGGGCCGCTCGGAATTGGCGCTCTAGTCGTAAAAAATGGAATCAAGCTGCAGCCGCAGCTGTTTGGCGGTTTTCAGCAAGGCGGGCTGCGGCCGGGTACGGAAAATGTTGCACTGGCAGTTGGTTTTCAGGCAGCACTACAGCATGCCATCAGCGAGTTTACAGAGCGGACCGCACAGATGCGGTCTCTGCGAGACCAACTGGAGCAATCGCTTCGCTTTGAGCTGAGTCACCTCGTCATCATTGGCGAAAATGCATCACGACTACCGAACACTTCGTGCGTTTCATTTCCCGGCCTCGATCGCCAGGCCCTCGTGATGGCTTTGGACCTCGCGGGAGTGGCCTGTTCCACCGGATCGGCATGTGCCAGCGGCTCATCGGAACCATCGCCGACGTTGGTGGCGATGGGGCTGCCGAGTGACGTAATTCAGGGGGCGATTCGCCTCAGCCTAAGTGCCTTTTCGACGGCCGCTGAGATCGCGGAGGCGTCGCGCCGCATCATCAATACCGTCAAGCACTTGCGCGCTCAAAAATAGCTGGAAAATCCCGCTTCCCCATGCTCGTCAGAAGCTGACCAAAACTCTATAATTCGGTGTTGCCCTTCTGCCTTCTTTTGGCCCTTCACGGACGCTCCTGCTGCGCGACGGATTCGAGCTTTGACGACCGCTCTCTTCACGCTTCCTTTATCAGCGGCAACAGCCGAGGGGCTGCCCTTGCGCGGAGCCTGCGTGACCGAGCGGAATGTGTTTTTCGCAGGTCCGGAAAATGCCCTGATTCGCTCGCTGGTGCGACTGGTTGACGAGTCAATCAGCGGGCCGATTGGCGGCAACTCGCCG
Source organism: Pirellulaceae bacterium (assembly GCA_036496265.1). Lineage (GTDB taxonomy): Bacteria > Planctomycetota > Planctomycetia > Pirellulales > Pirellulaceae > CAYLLN01. Next base: position 44,709 of record DASXLL010000176.1, read on the forward strand.
CTCGTGTTGTATGGGCCGCGCGGCGTTGGCAAGTCCGCTCTGGCACAGGCGCTGGCTGAGCGGCGTCGGCAAAATCTGACGCTCGAATCCGTGATCATCACGACTGGGCCCGACTTCGCCCGCTCACTGGCAACTGCGGTCGAAGCCGACTCCGTCGCCGATCACCGCGCGCGCCACCATCGCTGTGATTTGCTGGTCATCGATGATTTGCAGCGCCTGGCCAACAAGCCTGCGGCCCAGCAATTTCTCATTTCAGCGCTCGACGCCCTGCAAAAACGCGGATCGCTGGTGATTGTGACGCTGAATCAATTGCCGCAGGCGACGGCGGGATTAACGCCGGCGCTGGTTAGTCGCCTGCTAGGCGGGCTTGTCGTTCGACTGGCCCTGCCCGGTCCACTGGCTCGTCGCGAATTGGCTCGACAAGCGGCTTCGCGATTGAATCTATCGCTGGACGAACAGGAAATCGATCGCGTGGCTCGTGCGAACGACGATTCGACCGATCACTATTTATCGGCTGGGAAAGTTCGTGAGTTAGTGCTGCAGTTGGCGGCAAGTCACGAGTTGGGACCGCAAGAGCAGGGAGCGCAACAACACAAAGCGGTTTGTCGCCGCGCGGTTTCGCTCGTTGCCAAGCATTTTGCCTTACCCGTTAGCGACATCCGCGGCAAATCGCGACGACAGGCCATCGCAGACGCTCGCGGCGTGGCCATGTATTTGATCCGCCGACTGACGGCGCTCAGCTACGCCGAGGTTGGCCGCCTGTTTAGCAACCGCGATCATACGACCGTGCTGCACGCCTGCCGAAAGGTCGAGGCACAGATGAGCAGCGACACCGACATACGCACTTTGGTCGATGAGTTGGTCATGCAACTTGGCGCAGAAGGAGCGATATGAACATTGAAGTTCGCCAGCGATCGACCGATCCGGATGGTGGAAAACATGTCAATCTATGTCGCTTTTTATGGCGACAGGAAACAGGATTCGACAACGCGAACCAATCGCTCGCTTGGCTTGCAAATAGGCAACAGCCGATCGACGGCTAAGCGACGATATGTTGACAGGTTATCCACGCTCATGAACCGGCCTTGCAACGAATATAAACTGATACGCGTCAAGGGCTTATGACAGAACGAGCGATGGCGATCGACATCATCTCCACCCGTATTAATACCGCTACTAAATCAAGAAATTAAACAGATACAGACCAATCGGATGCCTGCAGGACAATTTTCTGGAAGGAACGTGACATGAAGATCGTATGTGACCGCGAACAACTCCTGGCCGCTTTTCAGACGGCCGCTCTTTTCGCCCCCGGACGCAGCCCGAAAGAGATTCTCACGAACATCAAGCTCGATGTCGACAAGGATGGGGCCACGTTCAGCGCCACCGATATGGAAGTGGGTGTTCGACTCAAGATCGAAGGGCTGGATGTCGATGCCCCTGGCAGCACGATCTTGCCGGTCGCTCAGTTCGGCGCGATTCTCCGTGAAAGCTCCGATCAAAAACTGCGGATTGATTCGACGAGCAAGGGCACAGTCGTTCGCGGCGAGCGGAGCGAGTTCAAGCTCAACTCAGCCGATCCGGACGAGTTTCCAGCAGTGGCCAAATTTGAGGAATCGAAATACCACACGATCGCCGCGCCGCTGTTTCGCTCGATCATTCAACGCACTGAGTTTGCGACGGACATGGAGAGCAGTCGCTACGCGCTGGGCGGCGTCTTGTTCGAGCTCGAAGCGAACAAGATCACCGCCGTGGGCACCGATGGCCGTCGCCTGGCCAAGATGGAAGGGCCGGCGGAAGCGGTGAGCGGCCACAAAACGGGCGACACGATGACGATCGTGCGAACGCCGTCACTGCGATCGATCGGTCGGGCGATCAGCGATGCCGACAGTGAAGTGCATTTCGCTGCTCGTGGCAACGACGTGCTGATTCGCACGCCGCGAGCCACTTTTTATTCCAGGCTGGTTGAAGGTCGCTTCCCAAAGTGGCGCGATGTATTCCCGCAGCGTCGCGATGCCCCGCGAATCGACATGCAGGTCGGCCCGCTGCATTCGGCCATTCGCCAGGCGGCTGTCGTCTTGAGCGCCGAAAGTCGCGGCATCGATTTTACGTTTGCCGACGGCACGCTGACGCTCTCGGGGGCGACGGCCGAATCCGGTCAATCGCGGGTCGATATGCCCGTGGCTTACACGGGGCCGCAAATTATCGTCTCGCTCGACCACCGTTTCGTGATCGATTTTCTCAAGGTGCTCAGTCCCGAAACGACGATTGGCCTGGAAATCGAAAATGGCGAAACGGCCGTCGTGTTTCACGCGGACGACGGCGCGTATGGATACGTAGTCATGCCGTTAAGCCGCGATCGCTAGAAAGAGTCCTTTGTCCCTGGTCATTAGTCATTTGCTGTGACTACAAGCAGCAACGATCAGCGACAAATGACAAATGACAAATGACAAATGACGATTTGGACGAATGCTATTTCCACGATGACTACAAACGCAAGCGCATCCGCATACCGCCGCCGAAGCAAATGGGCGATGTCCTTAGCCAGCTTTTGGCCAAGCGAGGATATGCCCAAGTGCAAACGGCTGCGACTTGCGACGCTGCTTGGCGCGAGGCAGTCGGTCAAAAGCTTGCCGCCGACACACGGCCTGGCAACGTCCGCCGCGGCGTCTTGGAAATCCTCGTCCGCAACTCGGTGGCGGCTCAAGAACTCGGCTTTTTGAAAGCCAAGATCGTCAAAACGCTTACCAAACTGATTCCCGAACAAAAAATCCGCGACCTGCGCTTCCGCGTCGGCAACATGGACTGAACACAGAACAAATGCCTGAATTACTCACCACTCCCGAAGATCCCACCCTGGCCGTCGTTCCCGGCGAAGAATATGACGCCGAGAAATTCCAAAAGCTTTCGGACCGCGACCATGTCCGGCTGCGCTACGGCATGTACATCGGCGACAGCTCGGTGCAGGGGCTGCACCACCTGGTCTATGAGCTCGTCAACAACTCGATCGACGAGGTGATGGGCGGGCATGCCAAATATATTTGGGTCACGATCAACAACGACGGCTCCTGCACCGTTGAAGACGATGGCCGTGGCATTCCGGTTGAGCGGCACGAACAGACATCGGCGGAAAAAGGCCGCGACGTGCCGACGATCGAAGCAGTGATGACGAATCTGAACATGGGAGCAAAATTCGACAAGCGATCGTACAAGACGTCCGGGGGTCTGCACGGCATCGGCCTCAAGGCGGTCAATTTTCTGTCGGCTTGGTGCGAGGCTCAGGTCAGCCGCGGCGGGACGATGTTTCAGCAATTGTTCGAGGCGGGCACGCCACAAGGAGAGCTGAAAAAGATCGGCGCGACGACCAAGCGCGGCACGAAGATCACCTTCAAACCCGATCCGACGATCTTCACGACGACGAAGTTTCAATACGACGTGCTGCAAAAGCGGCTGCGGGAGCTGGCGTTTCTGAACAGCGGTGTGCGGATCATTTTCAAGGATCAGCGGACCGGCGAAGGCGAGGAATTCCACTATGAGCGGGGGTTGATCGAGTTCATCGAGCACCTCAATCGCGCCAGCGAAGTGATTCACCCCGACGTCATTTATCTCAAGACGGATGTCGAGGACGTGCAGATCGAGGTGGCGCTGCAGTATGCCAATGAGTACACCGAAAATCTCCACGCCTACGTCAACAACATTCACACGCCCGACGGCGGCACGCACGTGATCGGCTTTCGCACCGCCCTGACGCGGTCGCTGAACAACTACGGCAAAAAAGAGGACATGTTCAAGGACCTCGTGCCCGGCGGCGAGGATTTTCGTGAAGGGTTGACGGCAATCGTCGCCGTGCGGCTGGCGGAGCCGCAGTTTCAGGCTCAGACGAAAAACCGCCTGAACAATCCCGAGATTGAAGGCATCGTCAACACAGCCTTCGGCGAGTTCTTGGGGAAATTTCTCGAGGAAAATCCGAAGACGGCGAAGGCGATCCTCAAGAAGGGGCTGCTCGCCGCCGAGGCCCGTGAAGCGGCGCGCAAGGCCAAAGAAGTGTTGCGAAATCGGAAGGGCGTTCTGGGAAGCGGGTTGCCGGGGAAGCTCCGCGACTGCCTCAGCAAGAACATGGAGGAGTGCGAGCTGTATCTGGTCGAAGGTGATTCGGCCGGCGGATCGGCTGAAGGCGGCCGCCTGCGGCAGTTCCAAGCGATTCTGCCGCTGCGAGGCAAAATCATCAACGCGTACAAATCGCGGGAAGACAAGGTGCTCGATAACGCCGAAATTCAGGCGATGATCCAAGCCATTGGCACCGGCATCGGCGCCGACCAGGACATCACCAAGCTCCGCTACAACAAGATCATCATCATGACCGATGCCGATGTGGACGGCAGCCACATTCGCACGCTGCTGTTGTGTTTCTTCTATCGGCAGATGTATCAGTTGTGCGCGACCGGGCACGTGTATGTCGCTCAGCCGCCGTTGTTTCGCGTCGTGAAGGGGAAGAGCAAGCCGTATTACGTGCAGACGGATGAGGAAATGCGAGTCCAGCTCATGGAGCGGGGCGTGACCGATGCCGAGCTAGACATGGCTCCCGGCCATACACAAACCCGAAGCGTAAGCGAGGGGACTGGCGCGCCGGGTGGCACTGGCTTCTCGCCGGTGTCCGGCGAAGGCAAGCTCGTCATCAAAGGCGCGAAGATGGAGCATTTGACTCGCATCCTCGCAGACCTTGAGGAAGCGATTCTCGGGCTGGAGCGCCGCGGCATCAGCCTCAAGGCTCACGCGGAGCGGCAGGACCCGACGACGAAAAAACTGCCCGAGGTGCATGCGGTTCTGCGGGGGCGCGAGCATTGGTTTGGCGATGTGGCGGCGTTCAACGAGTTTCGCGAGCAAGAGGAAGCCGCGGGGCGGTCGATCTCAGTCAGCGATACGGAAGTGAGCGGGAAGCATAAGCCGGCACACGCGTTGCCGAGCAGAGACGAAGAGGCGCCGGAAGCCACCAACGGCTCGTCCGCGCCGAGCGAGCTGCATTTCACGGAGCTGCACGAAGTGCGGACGATCAATCGAGGCCTCGCCGCACTAGCCCGCTTCTTCGAGGATTTGAAAATCGAGTTGCCCTTCAGTCTCGACATGCTGATTCCGCAGGAGCGGACGGGCAGCGATCTGCCCCGCTATCGTCTTGTCCGCGGCGAGCACGAAGTTCGCTTGGAAGACCTGCGCGGCTTGCCTCATGCGATCCGCGAGATGGGTCAAAAGGGCCTGAACGTAACTCGCTTCAAAGGCCTCGGCGAAATGAATGCCGAAGAACTTCGCGAAACGACGCTCGATCCGGCCAACCGCACCCTCGTTCAAATTCAAATGCAAGACGCCGGCGCCGCCGACGATATGTTCCGCGTCCTCATGGGCGACAAAGTCGAGCCCCGGCGCGATTTCATCGAGAAGCACGCGCTGGAGGTGCGGAATCTGGATGTGTAACCGCGATTTTCTCAAAATTGCGGGAGATAGTTTAAGACCTGTAAATGGCTACCGAACGGTGCAATTCGGCCGCTGGAATTTGAATTGTTGCAGGGCGGGGGCAGTAAAGGGGGTGCGTTGGGTGCCAAGGGAGCGGAGGTTGGGGAGGGTGGCGGCGATGTCGAGGGAGGCGTCGGTGAGCCTGGTGCAGGATTGGAATTTGAGGTCTTTGATTTTGGGATTTCCCTTGAGCGCGGCGACATGGTCGTCGGTGATGAGTGAGCCGGTGAGCGTGAGGGCTTCGAGGTTGGGAATGGCGGCTATGTTGGCTAGGTCGAGATTGGCGGACGATTGTTCGCCGAGCCAGACGGAGTGGATGCTCTGCGAGGCGTGGAGCTGGCGGATCCCTTCGTCGGTGACTCGATCGCTGTCTAAGTAGAGTAGCCACACAGCCGGCAAGGCGGCGACTTGCTTCATCCCTTCGTTGGAAATCGCGGTGCCACGAATATCGAGGACTCTCAGTGCCGGGAGCTCTCGTAAGCCGGGCAAGATCGCATCCGTGACTGGCGTGTTGGCAAGCCACAGCTCTTCGAGCTTCTTGTGGCGGCCGATCGATTCCAAGGCGCGGTCGGTGATGTTGGCTCGTTCGAGGTAGAGGACTTGGAGCTCGGGGCAATTGGCTAGATGGGCGACAGCCGCGTCGGTGATGGAGGCGCCGCCGCTGAAGCGGACGATTTTCAGGTCGCGGAGATTATATTTGGTGATGGCGGCGGCGGAGTCGTCGTCCATAAGTGTGACGGAGACCATTTTTCGCGTGGGGTCGCCGCCGACGAGCTTTTGCGACCAAGTGCCGAGGAAGTTCGTTTTTGGTTGATAGGGTGTCAGACGGGAAACGTGGCCGTCGAACTGGTTGCTGTAGGCGACTTGGCCGCCGGCTTGGACGATGGCTTCGGCGGAGGCGTCTTGGATGCGGGCGGTTTTTAGTCGCCAGGCGAACCAACCGAGAAAGATGGCGGCGAGCGTGACCAGTAGGAGTAGCGCCCGGAGAGAGAATCGACGCCAACGGCTGGTAGGCATGCTACATCCGCGGTGATTTGTTAATGCGAACTGACATGGCTGGACCTGCAGTCACTTCGCCGTATTTTGCAAGGCAAAACATTGTCACCCATGCGCAAAGAGACACACAGCCACACGTCTCCATGCTACTTCGTCTTCAAGCCTTCGAGGACCCAGTCTTTTGTGTTTGCTCCGCGCTTCAGCTCGAATGTCAGTTCGGTCTCGCTGTTGTATTTAGCCGGCACGCTCTCTTCGGTGATATCGACCAGAGGAGCATCGGGGCCGTTGTATTCTTTGCGCTGGCCGGTGACGACGGGGACGGAGATTTGAACGCGCTTGGATCCTGCGACGGCCTGGGCGGTGTACGCGCCGCCTTGGATATCGACGGTGACGGGTGCGCCGGCGCCCTCGGCGGGAACAAACGAGATAACGCCGCTGGCGGCCGGCTTGCCATCCACGGTGACGGTGCCGCTAACGGTCCCCGTCGCGGGTCCACAGCCGCCGATCGCGACGACAATCACCGTCAGGAGCGCCACCGAGATTCGGGGCAAATGCGCCATTGCTGAATTAGAAATCGGTTGTGGGTCGGTTTGCCGGTCTTTGTAGCCCTCACGCTCCGCATGAGGTAGCCCGGAATTGCGAAATGGACCACTACTAAAAATCGCTCCCGATGGTATCGCCCTTGTCGGCGGTCAGCACCGCGTTCCAAGTCAGCAGCGAGATATTGGCGGATACGTTGCGAATGCTGCCATCGCAAATGCCCGTGACGACGACGGAAGGATGTCCGCCGCTAGCGGTGGTGGGATCGCAAGTCCCCAGGGGACCGGTAATCGGTGCGGCTTGCGGTGCTTTCCAGCTTTTGACGTTGCCGTTGGCTGGGTTGGGAATCATCGACGTGGGGTACTGTGTGCCAAAGCCGGGGAAGCCGGGGAATGAGTTGGTCGTCGCCGCCCCGGTCCAATAAACGATCGAATCGCCGGTGGTCAGGTTGACCGCCGGCCAGACGCTGCGGCCATTGGTGGCGTTGTTGCCCCCGGCCCGTCCGCCGCACAGGGCCAAATGCTCGACAAGCAGCACCGTGTTCGATGTGCCGTCGGTACACATCGCCGCTCGCGGATACTGCGACCCGCTGAATAGCACCTGCCCGTTGGCGTTGTAGCTATTCAAGTTCCAACCCGCTCCTTGACCGGTTTTTAGAATTCCGCTGCCATCCGATCGGCAGATATAAGCGCTGACGGTAATGGGGAGCGTGGAAGGATTGAAATAAGCGCTGGAAGTCTGGTTCGTCGGCAGGCTGTTGAACAGCGCTTGCTGCTCGATATAAGGCAACAACGCCCAAAACGCTGAGGCCTGCTTCAGCGTCGTGCTCCCCTTGGGCCACGCATAGCCCCAATTCGGCAGATAGCCAAACGTGTCGTGGGCATTGTGCGAAGCCAGCACCATCTGCTTCATATTGTTCGAGCACTGCGTCCGCCGCGCCGCCTCCCGCGCCGACTGCACGGCTGGCAACAGCAGCGCCACCAGCACCCCAATAATCGCAATCACCACCAACAGCTCCACCAGCGTGAATCCACCCCGCC
>DASXLL010000177.1:0-2037 GCA_036496265.1 Pirellulaceae bacterium
ACTCACGGAAAAACGGCTCTTTCAGCAGATCAAGGCCATCGACAAGCTAAACGCCAAACTGAAAGGACTGCAAATCCTAAAATCATCTGAAGTCGACATTCTAGAAGACGGCCGTCTCGATTTCTCCGACGCCGCGTTAAAGGAGCTGGATTTAGCCATTTGCTCTATTCACTCCCGTTTCGCGATGAGCAAGGAACAGCAGACCGAGCGAATCATGCGCGCCATGGATAATCCACACTTCAGCATTCCGGAACGTGTCAACGACTTTGAGACACTGACTGGTCGAATTTAGTGTAGCGTGAGCAGTGGGGATTCCAGGTTTTGGGTATCGGCCGGCGGGTTGATCCAGACGGCCGACGGCGGTTGCTGTGGACGGGGTTCTCGATGGACGAATCGCTGCGGGTGAGCCAGGTATGCCGCCGAGAGCGTGACTTGCCGCGCGGTTAAAACCTCGCTGGCACGGCCGGTGTGAACGGTCGCTGGCGTCATCAGCCCAAGTCCCCAGTGGTGATGCTCGTCGTTGTACCAGGGGAAGAACTCGCGGCAGAACATCAATCCATGCTCGTGCGACGCGAACCGCTGTGGGAATTCAGGCTGGTACTTGAGCGTCTTGAACTGGCTTTCCGAGAACGGATTATCGTTGGACACCTGCGGCCGACTATGCGACTTGACGACACCCAACGTGGCCAGCAACTGGGCGACGGTTTGCGAAGTCATCGACGTCCCGCGATCGGCGTGGATCGTGAGTTGCCCGTCTTCGATATTCTCTTTCACGCACGTCTCGCGGATCAGCCGCTGGGCCAGTTGGCCGCTTTCCCGCTCGGCCAACGTCCAGCCCACCACGTAGCGGCTGAAGATGTCCATGATGACGTACAAGTAGAAGTACGACCACTTGGCCGGCCCCAGCAGTTTGGTGATGTCCCAGGACCAGACTTGGTTCGGCCCGGTGGCCAACAGTTCGGGCTTGTGGTATTGCGGGTGCCGCAGTTGGTCGCGGCGCTCGCGCACTTCTTGCGAGTCGCTTAGCAAGCGGTACATCGTGCGAATCGAGCACAGATAGCGGTCTTCGTCGAGCAGCGTGGCGTAAACCTCGGCGGGCGCCTGATCGACGAACCGCTCGGAGTGCAGCTCGCCGAGCACGACCTGCCGTTCCTCAGTCGAAAGGGCTCGCGGCGGCGTGGGCCGCGGCTTTGCCGGGCGGGGAGACTCCGCGACCTGGCGATAACGGTAGAACGTGGCCCGCGCCACGCCGACCGCCACGCAGGCCGGGGCCGTGCCGACTTCATTGGCTAATTGGGAGGCGGCATTCATGAGTTGTGTTCTCCGGGCTCGGGACTCTGCAGGGGAATGCCCAGGATCTCGGCAACTTTTTTTTGAACGTCGATAATTACTTCCGCTTGCCGCAGCCGTTCGAGCAGCCGTTTATTCACGCGTTCCAGTCGACGGTTCTCCTCGATGAGCGGATCGTTGTCGCGCGGCTTACGACCGCGTTTTTTCGGTGTCAGGGCGTCGAGGGTTCCCCGCTCGCGTTGCGTCCGCCAAGTACTCAAGTGCGACGAGTACAGCCCTTCTCGACGCAGCAACTCGCCCAGTTGGCCGGGCTCGGTGCAGGCATCGGCCTGGCGGAGAATCCGCAGTTTGTACTCGGCCGAAAAACGACGACGCACCGGTCGTTCCGGTACCTCTGGGTCGAGGCGATCGCCGGACGGGACCACAGGGGAAGTTTTTTTCCCGGCGGGCAGCGGCCCTTCACTCGCTTGTAAAATTGGCGCCCGCTCAGGGCCGCTGCCCGCCGGGAGCACGTGCTTGTTCGTTGCCTTTTCCATGACTGGTTCCTTCCTGGCCCTCTACTGTAATAAACAGGGGGGCCAGTGTCTCAGTCATGTTGGCACAGAGGGAGCAAGGCACGAAATGGCGAGACGCACTACCGCCGTCCCTTACGATCCGTCGCTTCCGCCGCTGTTCAGCCGCGAGGAGTGGTGCGAAATCGTGCAGCGGTTGTCGCTCTCGCCGCGACAGGCCGAAGTCGTCGGCCTG
>DASXLL010000178.1:0-7478 GCA_036496265.1 Pirellulaceae bacterium
CGGCACCTTGGATCTTGAGGACGGCGGAGTTGGCGGCGGCGACGGCTGTGGCGGTCGCTTCGAAAGGCGCGGAGTCGCAGGCGCGCTTGACGGCACAGATGAGGCCTTCGCCAGCGAGGCGGGCGATGAGTGCGTCGGACGGGATGACGCCGGCATCGCCTTTGGCATAGACGATGAGATTCTTGCCGCAGGCGGCGGTGGTCGCGCGGTAGCGAGATTCGATGCCGTGCTGGCCGACGTAGGCATACGTGGGCGGGAGCTCCATCGCGCCGGCGGCGCCGAGCTCCATAATGGCCTCACAAACCGAGACGGCCGAAGATGTTTCCCACGGCAGGCTGCCATAGATATTGGCTTTGCCAGCGACAGCCTTCAGCGCGATCGAAACAAGCTCAATCATCTCGCGCGGGGCCAACTCGTAGGCTTCGCCCGTTGCGGCACCGCAGATGATGCTTTTGGCGGCGGGGACGAGCCGCTGGATCTGTCGAAAGTAGGCGTCTTTATCGATTTCTTGCCGAGGGCGATCGGTCCATGGCGTGGTGGGCATGTAATAAGCGCCACGATGATGCGTGATCATGTTTCGGATCTCTTTCGTCTACGGTTGTTTGTTTCGGGCCCAGGCGGGTGTGCCGAACCAGTCGTGCATCTCTTGCTCGGCGCGGGCGATGATCGCCGCAGTTTCCGGCTGGTCGCCACGATCGCCAGTTTCGACAATCCACACGTCGAGAGCAGCTCGGAGGCGGGTGAGAGCCTGTTGGTGGCGCGGATCGGGCGAGGCGATGAGGTTACGGATTTCGTAGGGGTCGGTGGCGACATCATATAATTCTTCGCTCGGCCCGCGGAGGTCAATGATCGCCGCGGGTGCGCCGGCGAGTTGGCCTTGGCTGTGCAACTGACGCATCAGCGGGATGATCGGGAAGCATTTTTCTTTGTAGCGGTTGAGCGAGGCGAACGTGGGGCCGGGCGTGAAGTTTTTGATGTAGCGGTAGTTGGCGTCGCGGACGGTGCGGATGCGTTGGACGGTTTCGTCAATGCGGTCGCGCGCACTGAAGGCGTAGGTGCGGGATTGGTCGGCGTGCGGGCCGAGGAAGACACGGCCGTGGAGGAGGCCGTGCCGCTCAACGCCGGCGATGGCGAGCGTGGTGGCGGTGACGTCGAGGAGGCTGAGAACTTGGTCGTTGACTTGGCCGGCTGTGTATTGGGGCGGCGGCAGATAGTTTTTAGGCCAATGGATGATGAGCGGCACGTGGAGGCCGCTGTCGTAGCACCAGTGGATGCCGCGCGGCTCGAGGCGGCCGTTGTCGGCGAAGAAAAAGATGACCGTGTTGTCGGCCAGGCTGTCGGCTTTGAGGCGGTCGAGAATAACGCCAATGCGGCGGTCCATGCCGGAGACGGAATTGAGGAAGCGAGCCCATTCCTGCCGCACGAACGGATGCTCCGGGTAATAAGGCGGAGGAGTGACGTTGTCGGGCGTCGCGATTTGCGGGTGTTCGCGCTCGCCTACCCACTCGACGCGATCCTTCTTGGCGCTCTGACGGTCGTAAATGTCGTACTCAACTTCCGGCGAATTGACGACGGCGAAGAACGGATGATGCGTGCGGAGGGCGTCCCAGTCGTCCGATTCATAAATCGGCCCTTCGTTGACAAAATTGAGGTCGAGCTTGCCCGTTCCGACCGTTTTGTCGCCGATGGTTTTGATGTTGGCCGTGAAATAGCCGGCGTCCTTGAGCCAATGCGTAATCGGCCGCACGCCAGGTGGAAGGCGGAAATCGTCGTCGCGATGCGAGCGCATGGCGTGTGTGTCGGTCGTTGTTTGATAGACACCGGTGAAGAAGGCAGAGCGGCTGGGGGCGCAGGAGGGCGAGGTGGCGAAGACTCGCGTGAAGCGGAGGCCGTCGGCGGCGAGGGCATCGAGATTGGGTGTTTGGACGAGTTTTCGGCCGTAGCAGCCGAGGTCGAGGCCGATGTTTTCGCCGATGAGCCAGAGAATATTGGGGCGGGGAGCGGTTTGGGCTCCGGCGGCGAACGTTATCGCCCACGTCGTGACCGCAAAAGTGAATATTAGGATGGCGTGAGCTCGGCGCATGTTAAACGGTTTATTCGCGGCCGCCCATAATGGCGCTGCCGAGGCCGCCGAGAGTGTTGAGGACGGAACCTTCGTCTTTGCCGCCGCGGAAGCTGGCGTTGGCGAGGACGCGGCCGGCGAGGCGAGAGAAGGGGAGCGATTGGAGCCAGACTTTGCCGGGGCCGGTGAGGGTGGCGAGGAAGAGGCCCTCGCCCCCGAAGAGGGTGTTTTTGATGCCGCCGACGAAGCCGATGTCATAATTGACGCCCGGCTGCAGCGCGACGAGGCAGCCGGTGTCGAGCTTGATCGTCTCGCCGGGCGCGAGGACTTTTTCCATGAGGGTACCACCGGCGTGGATCAGGGCCAGCCCATCACCGACGAGGCGCTGCATGATGAAGCCTTCGCCGCCGAAGAGGGCGACGCCGACTTTTTTCTGAAAGGCGATGCTGAGTTGCACGCCGCGGGCGCCGCAGAGAAAGGCGTCCTTCTGGCAGATCATTTCACCACCGAGCTGATCGAGATGAAACGGGATGATTTTGCCGGGATACGGCGAGGCGAAAGCGACGGTTTCGCGCTTCGAGCCGGCGTTAGAAAACGTCGTCATGAAGATCGACTCACCCGTGAGCATGCGTTTACCGGCTGATAGCATCTTGTCGAAGAAGCCCTGCTGCTGTTGGCTGGGGTCGCCGAAGACGGTTTCCATCTTGATGCCGGCGGTCATGTACATCATGGCGCCGGCTTCGGCGATAACCATTTCGCCCGGATCGAGCGTCACTTCGGCATATTGCATCTCGCTGCCGAAGATTTCGTAATCGATCACATCGCTTCTCTTGCCGGTCGATTGGCCGGAGACGTTCACTGGCTCGTCGATAATTTCCAGGCCCGCGCCGGGGCCTTGCGGCTGGCGGACGAGGAATGTGTGGCCGCAGGAGACGCAGCGGACATTTTTGCCGGCGAGCTGGGGACCGTAGGCGGACTCTTTGCCGCAAGCGGGGCAGACGATGTTGGTGAGCATGGGGAATTATGAATGCTGAAGTATGAATTCTGAATTTGGACTGTGGAGCGGCGAATAAAAGACGTGTCACGCGTTTATTCGTGTGGGACTGCGTGATCTTGGGTGGATGGTTTCGATTGGGCCTGCCGTTCACCGCATGATAGATTTAACGGGCTTAAGGAACGAGTATCCATGCAGGAAAATGAATTAGCTCCAACTGATAAGGCGCAAGCACGTACGCCCCGAGGCCGTTGGTTTCGCTTTAGCTTGCGGACGTTGCTGATAAGTGTCTTGAATTACGGTCTGACTTTTATCGCTGACAATGACATGTGTGAGCCGATTGCGGAAGTCGTATTCATAGCTTGTCACGTCGCTTGTGGCTTTCTCTGTCCTTGTCGTGAGGTTCCCCTCGCCATCGTATGTGTAATCGAACTGGCCATCTGATGTGTAACGGTTGCCAGCGATGCGCTCATAAACAAGCGATTGACCGTCAACGCGTGCAGACGTTCGGTTGCCGTTCTTGTCGTAGTGATACAATTCATCCGGGAACTCATCGTGCAAGTAATCCACGTTGGTGAGCTGTCCGGTCGAATCATACTTGTAATCGGCCGCAAAATCCCCTTCCGGACCGTCATAGACCTGATGCGTGAGCTGATTCGCTCGGTCGTATTGATAGCTATAACTGGCCAGAACCTGATCGATGGCGTTCAAGTGCGTAATCGTGTCGGAGCGGCCTGAAGCGTCGTAGGTGTATTTGCTCTGGCCAACCTTCGTTGTCTCCGTCAGATCGGAATAACGTGTCAGGTCTTTTAGCAGACCGTTGCCGTAGTAGTCGAAATTGACCAAGGCGGCGTCGGTGGCCGAAAGGCCTTCCCAGCCGCGGGTGTCGAGCCGGTTGCGGTCGTCGTAGGTGGAGACGACGGTGACGCCGAGGTTGTCGCCGACGGAAATGCGATTCCCGTTGGCGTCGTAGGTGCTGGTGAGAATCACACGGGGAACGCCCGGTGTTCCCGCGTTGTCCGCCGTGTGGACGCGATTAAGAACGTCATAGGTGTAGGTCAAGCTGCTATCGGGATCGGTTGCCGTTAGCAGGTTGCCCAGGGCGTCGTAGGTGTAGCTGATAGTGCGGATAATCGACGCGCCGGTCCACCAGTACTCGTGCAGCATCCGGCCAGTGTCGTCGTAGTCGAACGTCCGCTTGCGGCCCATCCGGTCGATTTCCTGGTCGCGGTTGCCGAACTTGTCGTAGTGATAGGTCGTCGCCTTGCCGAGCGGATCGATTTCCTCGGTTTCCCGATTCATCTTGTCGTAGTGGAACGTCGTGACGTTGTTTTCGGGATCGGTCAGCGTTTCGAGATTGCCGTTTTTGTCATACGTGTAGCGGATGACTCCGCCGTTGGCGTCGGTCTCCGTGCGGAGCTTGCCGTCGTCGTAGTAGGTGTAGGTCGTGGTGCGCACTTCCGTTGCCGAGACTTGCACCTCCTTGTGATCGAGCAATTGACCCACATAGAAGTACCGCGTCTCCTGCCCTTGCGGCCCCTGCTCCACCGTCACCCGCCCGGAAGCATCGAACAACGTCTGCGTCGTGATCCCTTCTTCATCTTCGGCCAACGTGATCTGCCCGAAATCGTTGTGCTCGAAATGCCGCGTCGTGCCGTCTGGATTGACTACGTCGCTCGGAATGCCGCAGGGACAGCCCGGATTGTAGAGCAGCGTCGTCGTGTTGCCGTCGAAGTCGCTGGAAGTAGCGACACGTCCCAGCGTGTCGTAAGTGCGCGAGCTCGTATCGCCGGCTGCATTCACGAGGCTGGTCAGCTTCCCTTGGCTGTTGTAAGCCGCGGTCGTCACGTGGCCCAGCGCATCGACGACTTTGGTTACGTCCCCCAAAGCGTCGTACTGGTAGCTTGTCGTGCCGAACGAATCGGTGATTGTGGTCGTGTTGCCGCGGCTGTCGTAGGTGTAACTGGTGACGATCTGCTTGCCGTTGTCTCCCAGCCGCGTGACCTTCGTTTCTTTGTCGGGATTGGCCGCGTCGGTGTACTCGGACAGCGTGACGCCCCCTTCCGGGTCTTCCTTGCGGACCACGTTGCCCCGCGCGTCGTATTCGAGGAGCGTGACGTTGCCTTCGGCGTCGGTGATCGTGCCGGTGAAGTGAGTCGGGTCGAAGTTTTCCAGCGTTTCGTCGCCGAGGACGTCGATCACCTTCTGAATGCGGCCGTCCGGACCATAAATCGTCTTGGAGACGCGGCGGCCGAGCGGGTCGTGAATTTCGTCGAGATAGTGCGGATGGCCGGCGACGTACGTGAAGGTCGTGGTGTTGTTCACCTGGTCGGTGAAGGAGACGAGATCGCCGGCGGCGTTGTAAGCGTATTTGAGGGAGTGCCCCTGCGTATCGACGATCTCGGTAATACGGCCGCGGCCGTCGCGATGCAGGTCGATCCGCTCGCCGGCGGAATGCACAATCGCGTCGGCCGTGAACGTGATCGTGTTGCCATTCAGGTCGGTGACCTTTTGCAGGCCGGCGGTCTGGTCGTAGTCGTAGCGCGTGCCATCGGGCGTGGTCAGGTGGTAGAGATGGGGATTGAAAGGGCCGGAGAGAGAGGCGTAGATCGTGCCGGGAGCGCCGACCTGAGTGTCATCGACGGTGAGCGTTTCATGGACGCCCGGATCGGCCGTGAAACTGGGTGTCCAGAGAGTGCCGAGGAATGTGCCCTGCTGGATGGGATCGAACGTAAAGCCGACGCGCTGGCCGGACGGATCGGTCAGATAGACGCGGGTGCCGAGTTGGAAGCTGAAGCCATCGGGCACCGTCTCGCGGATGTCTGCGTCGGTCAGGCCGAGCTTCCAGCCGAAGCCAAAATCCCCTTCCTCGTTGGCTTGCAACGTGTCGTACGACCGCGTGATGTTGATCGGGAAGCCGGCCAGCGGAACGGTCAAATCCGTGAAGTCCAAGTGAAAATTGCCGAGCTTCGCCGCTCCCTGCACGCCGACGAGGACGCCGCGGGTATTGATCAGCCCGCCCGTGTCTTCGGCGTAGAGCCGGAGGACGTAGCCGTCGTTGGGGAGCATCGTGGGGTCGAAGACGCCAAGCAGGCCGTTATCGACGTTCGTCGTTCCCGCGGAAATTTGCACCCAATCGGAATCGGGAGCCGTCAGGTCGTTCAGATCGACGGCTGAGGCCAGAGCATAGTCGAGATGCCAGGAAAGCAAGTTGTCGTCATGCACGCTGCCGATAACGTTGGTCAGATACGTGACGATGTTGTCGGTGCGGGCCTGATCGGGGCTGGTGATTTCGACCTGCGGGGCGTCGGCGTCGTTGGGGTCGCGAACGCGAAGATCGAGCTCGGCGGTGCTTTGGTTGCCGGCGGCATCGAAGGCGGTAGCGACGACGTGAACGATGCCGGGAGTGGTGAGCGTGGCGAAGCCGACGCCGGAGGCATCGAGCGAGACAGGCACGCCGCCGAGCATGAGCGTGAGTTTGGCGACGCCCACATTGTCGGACGCCTGGACCTGGAAGCGGACCTGCCCATTGAGATCGACGACAAATCGGCCCGCGGAATCGACCAGTGTCGCGGATGTCGTTAGCCGCACGGTGGGCTTGGTCGTATCGGGCTGGACGGTGACGCCGAACGACTGCGTGACCGTGTGGCCGAACGGGTCGCTGACGGCGACCGCTGCCGAGACGGCTTGCGACGGATCGAAATTAACCGGCACGGACCAGCGAATGCGGCCGGCGTTGTCGATTGTCATGCCGGTCGGGCCGCTGGTCAGGACATACGTCAGCGGGTCGTTGTCCGGATCGGTGGCCCGCACGTCGTAGCGATAGGTCGCGCTGGGTGAGACCGGCGCTGTTGGTGCGGTTGAAGTGATCGTCGGCGGCTGATTGGCCTTGGCCGAGACGATGAAGCTTTGCGTCGCGATGGCATTATTCGTATCGCGAACGACGACCGTGACTTGCTGCGGCCCGGCTTGCGCCGCGGTGGGCGTCCAGACGATGAGGCCCGATTGCGGGTCGATTGCCATCCCGGCTGGACTTTGCGAGAGGCTGTACGCAATCGCGTCGCCATCGGGGTCGAGGCTGCGATTAGCCGAGGCCGAGATTTAGACATCAGCTCGCCGGCCAAAGTTCTTGACTGTCACCGCGGTTCCGTTTAGCGCTCCTGGCTGGACCGCGGCGGCATTTTTCATTTTCCAAAATCAATATGCCAAACAATCGCATTGGCCCGTCAAGGGCAATCATCGAACGTGCTCGCCGTCGCGGATACGCGGAAGCTGTTGAGGAGGCACCGTCTAATCTGAAACGCACCCGCGCTGGGAATTGATGTAGGAGAAAATCTCGCTGGGACTTATCGAATGGCGAAGCATCACCAACGCCGTTCAGAAGGAGTCCCAGCGATGGCGCAGCTTAGCATTCAGGAACGT
>DASXLL010000179.1:0-21870 GCA_036496265.1 Pirellulaceae bacterium
GCTTTGACGGCTGACGAAATCGCCGAGACGGCCGAGTTCTTTTCGTTCGGCACCAACGACCTGACGCAGACGTGCCTCGGCATGAGCCGCGACGATAGCGGCTCGTTTCTGCCGTCGTATCAGGGCGCCGAGATCATCAAGGCCAATCCGTTCGCCTCGATCGACACGACGGGCGTCGGTCAGCTGATGAAGATCGGTGTCGAAAAGGGCCGCAAGACGCGCAGCGATCTCAAGATCGGCATCTGCGGTGAGCACGGTGGCGACCCGTCTTCTGTGATGTTCTGCCATTCCATCGGCCTGAATTATGTAAGTTGCTCGCCGTTCCGCGTGCCGATTGCGAGGTTGGCGGCGGCGCAGGCGGCGCTGAAGGATGCGAAGTAGTTCGGCGTGGAACAACAAATCACCATAGCGGAAGCTCGCGGGACGCTTGTGAACCTCGTTGGTCGTCCGTTTTGGGGATTTGGGCGCGCTGCCAATATGCTTATGACGCACTTCGGCGAAATGCGCGAAGGCGTTTCAATGCGCGGCGACATGTGCAAATTCCGCGAATGGGGCTTGCATACTGAGTCAGTTTGGCGACTTTGCCAAAACGGCCGGATCATCGTTGCTTATCGCGATTTTTACTACGATCCATCAGGGCAGGCCCTCGAGGACGATTGGAGCCAACCAGGATGCAGTTTCTTTGACCATGTAACGAAGCGACTCAACGAGGTTTTTTCTCTTGATCCGCCGCGAGTTGAACACATCGAGACCGATGATGTCGGCGGATTTTCGCTGAAAATGAGTGCCGGCTACCGCCTCGATGTCTTCCCGGACACTGCGCGTCACGATGCCGAGCACTGGCGACTGATTCAAAGCGGTGACGAGAGTATCCATTTTGTTTTCTGGAATGATACCGTTCCTAGGCCGGAAAGCTGATAGCCGCACGAATTTAAAAGTTGAAAAGTTGGGAGAAATGCCGGGGGTTGGCCTATAATGTAAATGTAGTAGTTGCCGAGATTTTGATAGAAATGCTACAGATGATCCGTGCCATCTATCACGACGGAAAAATTCAACCGCTGGATGCAATTCCAGGCGACTGGCACGAGGGTGATGAGCTGGTCATCAACGCAGCGCCGTCTGCGGATGTCCCTCTTGAGCCTTTCGAAGAGTGGGTAGCGGACCTGAGAGAGGCCGTCGCGGATATCAGCGATGAGGACCACGCGCGGATGGAATTAGCGCTCACTGAAATTGAAGCCAGATCGAAGGAACAGGCCCGCCGCGA
Organism: Pirellulaceae bacterium; assembly: GCA_036496265.1. Lineage (GTDB taxonomy): Bacteria > Planctomycetota > Planctomycetia > Pirellulales > Pirellulaceae > CAYLLN01. The sequence continues at coordinate 1,265 of DASXLL010000179.1, forward strand.
TATCGAACGGTCCAATATCGACGTTTACGACCCGCAAACGAGCAAACCCGCAAAACGCGCGAGCTAATTGACGGCGGTGTTGAGCATGAAGGGCTATCTTCTCGACACCAACCATGTCTCGAAGGCCGTTCGACGCGATTCGCCGTTGCATGAACGCATCTATCGCGAAAAGCAACGCGGGCTTCGTGTGGGTACCTGCGTGCCGGTGCTCTGCGAGATTGAAAGTGGCCGGCTCAATGTGGCCGATCCCATCGCTTACCGAAAAGGCCTCGCGAAGTTGCTTACCAAGATTCTTCTCTGGCCGCTTACGGAAACGACGGCCGAACACTTCGGTGAAATTGACCAAGATCTTCGACGGCGCGGTCGGCTGCTATCGCAGGTGGACATCATGCTCGCTGCGCTCTGCCGTGAGTTGGATTTAGCTCTCGTCACGACAGATAAGGACTTCGCTGCGCTTACTTGGCTGAATACCGAGAATTGGCTGTAGAGGCTGATCATGGCGCTGGCACCGGCGGTTATTATCGCCAAAAAACGCGACGGAATAGAGCTTAATCGCGAGGAGATCGCGGCCTTCGTTGGTGACTATTCACGCGGCAAGATCCCCGATTACCAGATGGCCGCGATGGCGATGGCCATTTATTGCCGCGGGATGAATGCGGAGGAGACGGCGGCGCTGACGGAGGCGATGTTGGCGAGTGGGGAGCGTTTGGCGAGGTCGGCGGAACGCCACGGAGGGCGTTCCCTACAGAGCGCGATGCGGCCGCGCGTTGACAAGCATAGTACGGGTGGGATTGGCGATAAGACGTCGCTGATTTTGGCGCCGCTGTTGGCTTGCTGTGGGCTGGCGGTGCCGATGATTTCGGGGCGAGGCCTCGGGGCGACGGGTGGGACGCTGGATAAGCTGGAGGCGATTCCTGGATTTCGCACAGATTTGAGCCTCGCGGAAATTCAGGAGATTACGGAGCGAGTGGGCTGTGTGATTACTGGGGCGACGGCGGAGATTGCGCCCGCTGACAAAAAGCTGTATGCCCTCCGCGACGTGACGGCGACTGTGCCGAGTATTCCGCTGATCACGGCCAGCATCATGAGCAAGAAGCTGGCGGAATCGCTCGATGCGCTGGTGCTGGATGTGAAATTCGGCAGCGGGGCGTTCATGAAGTCGCTCGACGAGGCTCGGGCACTGGCGCGGTCGCTCGTTGACACCGGAAAAAGGATGGGAGTGAAGACGACGGCGCTGCTCACGGATATGAACCAGCCGCTGGGGCGGATGGCGGGGAATTTGGTTGAGGTGCATGAGGCGATTGCGACGCTGGAATGCCACGGGCCGGCGGATCTGTGGGAATGCACCCGCCAGCTCGCTGTCGAACTGCTGTTGCTGGCAGAATTCGCTGCGAACCGCTATGAAGCCGGCCAGTTGCTCAGAGCCGAGATGACTTCCGGCCGCGCACTGTCAAAATTTCACGAGATGGTCGCCGCTCAGGGCGGCAACCTCAACCGTTTGCCGCCATTAGACGAGCGCCATGAAATCACCGCCGATCGAGCGGGCTATGTCGCGGCCATCGATGCGGAACAACTCGGTCACGCCATCATTGACCTTGGCGGCGGCCGCAAGGTGATGTCCGACAAAGTCGATCACAGCGTTGGACTGGAGATGCTGGTCCGCGTCGGTGATTCCGTCGAAAACAGTCAGCCCCTGGTTCGAGTGTTTGCCTCAAGGGACAAGTCCAACCATGTTCGCGAAGCAGTCGAGAGCGCGATTTCGTTAAGTGAGGAACCGATCGCGCCACTGCCTTTGATTGCGGACCGAATGGATTGACCACGAAAGACACGAAATAGACGAAAAAGAAACAAAAGCGGAAGGCTATTCGCTGTCGTCCTCACTCTTTCGTGTTTTTGGTGTCTTTCGTGGTCGCTTCTTCCCTCATTCGCCCAAGTAACAACTCAGCTTGACGCGGATTTGAAAGCAACCGACATAGTTCGCCGCTGAAATGCTTAAACAGTTCGGTGCAGGCAGCGCGAAGTTCATCGTCGGAAAGCGCCGAAGCGTTGCCAAGAACCGGAAGCCGCTGCCGCCAGAAGAGCGATTCGAGTAGCTGAGGTCGCAGAAAGTCGAAGACATCGACGGCCGTTCGCGGCTGAACACCGATGGCCAGCGAGATAGCCGTCTCGCGCGATTCGCCCATGTGCCAATAGCCGGAGGGAATATAAAGCCAATCTCCGGCTGCCAACTCGCAGCGGACGAGCGGCATGATTTCGCGCTCGTAATGCATGTCGGCTGGCAGCGTTTCTTCGATGGGCCACGGATTGACGGTGTTCTTTCGCAGCCGGTATTCCTTGCGGCCGGCGGTTTGAATGATGAAAACTTCCTCGGCGTCGTAATGCCAGCCAAAGCCGTATTGGCCGCCTGGCGTGCAGTACATGTGGATGTTGACCGGCGCGGCGAAGTCACGGGCGAAAGCTGTGGCCAAATTTGCTAGTTTTTCATTATGTTGCTCGGCATGGCGGACGAGCAACGTATAGCCGTCATCCACGAGTCGCTTCGCGGCATCCACGGCATTTGGCAACTCGCCGGCGTATTGCTCATTGCGTCGGCAGACAAGGACATCGGCCTGCTCGCTCGCGATGATGTGGGTCAAAAGGTCCCAGTTAGCAACCTCAGTCAGCAGTCGCGCGTTTCCGGCGGAGGAGTATGGCAATCGCTGGTAGTAGTCGGCAACGAATTGCCGGATGGGAATATCGCCGAGGAGTGTTTGCAAGTTCACGGCACTAATTGCGACCAGCAGGAAACAGAGCCAGCCCTAAATAGGCGGCCAACTTGCCTGCCGTTTCCAGCGTTATGCCGCGTTCGCCGTTGACAAAGCGCTGCAACACTGGTGCCGCAACCCCGCTGGCTTGAGCGATGGAATACAGGGACTGGCCCGTCGCGTCAATCGCCGCTTGGAGCTGGCGGGTGAGCGGGGCATCGCCAGCGCCGCTTCTCCACGACAGATACTCATCAATGCTCATCGGCCCAGCGTAATCGCCGGATTTCAATAGAGTTTCCTTCGAAGGTCGCTTTGCAAATTCAGCTCGCACCTGGCGCAGGCGAGCTTGCTCGTCGGCATTTAGCATCGTCGTTTTGCGAATGCGATGTGTCATACGACAATTAGGCCTCCGTCTCGTATGCCGTCACGGGATAGACCGTGAGAGGATTATCAAGGACAACTTCGAATACAACCGCAATATGCTTTCCAGTGCTGGTTTGACCAAAAGTGATCGGACGACCAGTGGTTTGGCTCGCGATTACCTCTTCCGCTGCCAAGAGAACTTCATCAACCTCCTCCGCCGAGATGCCGTGCTCGGCAATATGATGAGCGTCGCCTTCCGGCTCGTCGTCCAAATCCCAAATAATTTGATGGATTCGCACGATGGCTCTCTAAAGGGATTGTACCATTTGGTATCTATCGGTCAACTCGGAACGTTCACTCTCCAAACCGTGCCAGTTCTTGGCCGCCGCTGGTTGCCCGCAAAATGCCGCCGTAGCAGCCGGCGAGGAAGGATTCGCCGTCGGGGGAGAAGCAGAAGCGGGTGGGATCCCGCTCAGGGCGGAGGGGCGCGGGGGCGGCGCGGTTGTAGTAGGTGTGGAGGCTGCCTTTTTCGAAGGTGTGGCGGGCGATCTCTTGGCGGCCGGCGATGTTCCAGATCACGACGTCGCCGGTTTCCTGGCAACCGGCGGCGATCATTTTTGCGTCGGGCGAGAAAAAGGGATGGGCTAAGCCGCGGACGCCGGTCTGCAGCCGCACTCGAACGTCGAGCGATTGGGCGTCCCAAAGAATCACGTTGCCGCCGTCGTGGCCGGTGGCGAGGAGCGAGCCGTCGGGGCTGATGGCGATCGAATAGTACGGCTGATCGAGCGAAAGCGATTGAGCGGTTCGTTCGCCGGACTCGATCGCAACCGAACGCAAGCGATACTTGCCTTCATCGCGTACAACGCCGACGAGAAATGAGCCGTCGGCAGCGAAAACAACCGTGATCGCGTCGCCGAGCGGCTTTACCAGTTTCTCTTTGGTCCAGTCTTTGAGGTCATAGACGACACATTTACTGCGACTGAGGACGGCAAGTTGGCGGCTATCGGGCGAAAAGTCGAACCCGTGACAGCGATCGAGTGTCTTGACCGGGCGGCCGTTGGTGACATCCCAAATGCGAACTTCGTCCAACTCGACACTGTCCGCGGTGGCAAACAGGCGGCAGGTGGCGAGAAGAGCGCCGTCGGGCGAGAAGGCCAGCTTCGTGAAATCGCCGAATGTTTCAAAGCGAAATAGCCGCTTCCGGCTGGTAATATCCCAGACGGCGACGATGGCGCACTTGCGAACATCGGGATGCGGGCGCGGGGGAAAATTGCCGTCGCTGAGGCCGGAGCAGCCGGTGGCGACCGTCGTGCCGCCGGGGGCGAAGGCGACAACCTGGGGATCGCGAGGTGGAACGAAGGGGGCGGCCCCGGCGCACCGTCGATATGCGATGGCTGCGATGCTAATCAATAAGTGGCGGCGCGTGAACGCTAACATGTGACCGTTTCCACAGCTATAGAGTACACAGTACTCAGTACTGAGTACTATGTACTTGTTCGCCCATCTTTTTTCCGCTCCGAGCTACGCAACCCGCACTTGCCATGTCCAATCCCGCCGACATCTGCCCTCGTTCGCAGCCGCTGCCGCCGCTTTCGACCAAGCCACATGCCTCGCCGATTTTTCCAGCAAGCGTGTGGGAGTGTGAAAGTCCGCAGCAGGCGGATGCGATCTTGGGTGGCCGCGAGGAAGGCTATGTGTATCAGCGCGACGGGCATCCGAATTCCTATCTGTTGGCTGAGCGGTTGAAACTTTTGCACGCGGCGGATCGGGGAGCGATTACGGCGACGGGCATGGGAGCTTTGGCCGCAGCGCTATTGTCACAGCTTCAGACAGGCGACCATGTTCTGATCGGCAGCCGGATGTATGGCAAGACGCAGAGCTTGTTTGTTGCCGAGGGGCAGCGATTAGGGATCGAGGCGACGGCGGTGGATATGTGCGACGTGTCAGCGGTTAGTTCGGCGATCCGGCCAAATACGAAGCTTGTGGTTGCCGAGACGATCGCCAATCCGCTCCTGGAAGTAGCCGATGTGGCCGCGATCGCTGAGATCGCTCATCAGAAAAACGCGAGGCTTCTGGTCGATAATACGTTTGCGTCGCCGATTTTGTGCCGGCCGCTCACGCTGGGCGCGGATTTGGTGATGGAGAGCCTAACCAAGACGCTGAACGGGCATAGCGACGTGATTCTTGGTTTTCTTGGCGGCCGAGAGGATGTGTGGCAGAGAATTCCGGCGGTAATTTCGACGTGGGGACTGGCGAGCGGACCGATGGAATGTTGGTTGGCGGATCGAGGACTCATGACGGCTCACTTGCGAATCGAGCGGGCATGTCAGAATGCAATGGCGGCCGCGGAATTCTTGCGTTCGCAAACATCGAAGGTGGCGGAGGTTTATTACCCTGGCTTGCCGACGCATCGGCAACATTCCCTGGCATGTAAGCAATTTGGCGAGCGGTTTGGCACGATGGTGTCGTTTCGGCTGGCAGGCGGGCGAGCGGCAGCCGATGCATTCATTGCCGCGGCAAAGCGAATTCCGTTTTGCCCGTCGCTAGGCGAGCTTTCGACGACGCTGAGTCACCCGGAAACGACGAGCCATCGGGGGATGACTGCGGAGCAACGCGCGGCGCTGGGAATTACCGGCGGGACGATCCGCCTATCCGTAGGCACCGAATCAGCAGAGTTTATTCGCACGGCACTCGAAGAGGCGTTAGCGGTGGTTTAGAAGGCGCGTCGTCGAAAGGGGCATATCACGCAGAGCATGATGGCTACGGTGTGGGAGGCCGGTCAGGAGTGCCCCATATCCCCGGCGCCTTCTGGCGGCTCGCGGTGGCCGTAAAAGCTGTAGAGCACTGGGATAATGTTGAGCATGACGAGCGTCATGAGCATGCCGCCGACAACGACTATCGCGAGTGGCTTTTGCGTTTGCGATCCAATCTTGGTCGCGACGGCGGCGGGCAACATACCGAAAATAGCCGTGAGCGGAATCATCGTCAGTGGGCGAACCTGGCGCGCGACGCCCTGGCGGATCGCTTCTCCCAGCGGCTTGCCGGCGGCCCGCAACCCATTGAAGCCCGACACGAGAATCAAACCGTTCATCATGCCGACGCCGAAAATGGAGATGAAACCGACGCCGGCTGAGATGTTGAAGTTCATGCCCATCAGCATCAGCGACCAAATGCCGCCGATAACGATGACAACCACGTTGGTGCAGACGACGAGCACATCGAGCACGGACTGCAATGCCAAATACAGCAGGATGACAATCAGGATCATCGCCAGCAGTGCCACGATGGCTAATCGCTCCAGCGCGTTGTTCATTTCCTCGAATTCGCCGCTCCACTGAGCAACGTAAGTGCCGGCGAAGAGGTGCTCGGTGCGTTCCTGAGCTTCAGCAACGGCGCTGGCCAGATCGCGGCCGCGAACGCTGAATTTGACGGCGATCAGCCGCTCGCCTTGCTCGCGGTAAATCGTCGAAGCGCCGCTGCGGGTGAAAGTGGCCTTCGCGTCGCGTTCGCCTTTGTCGTTGATCGGCGTGACCAGATCGCGGAGGCGGCGGCGCGGCACACCTGTCGGCTGCTCGAGGTAAATGCTGCCGGTCGATACCGGCTGCGTGACGTTGCTGCCGGTGATGGCCAGGTTCGCCGGCTGATCGCTCGACGACGGCTCGACGCGGTTTTTGATCACATCGACGGGAATGTCGAGAATTTGATTCTCATCCATCCGCAGCCGTTCCGGCCAGCGGAGCGTGATATCGAACGTTCGCTCGCCTTCGACCATCTCCGTGAAGGCCTTGCCGCCGACGGCTGTAGCCAAGGCGTCTTGGACGTCCGCGATGCTGACGTTCCACTTAGCACACTTCTCGCGGTCGATGGCGAATTCGAGATTCGTTTGGCCCAGAATGCTGAAGACGCCGACATTTTGAATGCCGCGGACCTTGCTGAGCTCGCCGGCAGCCTGATTGGCGATCTTTTCCAGCTCCTTGAGATCGGGCCCGATGATTTTGATCGAGTTCTCTCCCTTCACGCCGGAGAGAATCTCCATCACATTGTCGCGGATGGCCTGCGAAAAATTCCAATCGACGCCGACGACCGCGTGACTGAGATCGTGATTCATCTGCTCGACGAGCTCGGCCTTGGTGCGGGAGCGATTCGGCCGCCAGTAGCGCGAAAGGCCGGTGTTCTTATTCACCAACGGCCATTCTTCTTCGGACTTGAGGCTGACGAAGATTTCCGTGTTGTAAAAGCCTGTCGGGTCGGTACCGTCGTTCGGCCGGCCCGACTGCACCAGAATGCGGCTGACTTCCGGATATTGCTCGATGTACTGGCGGGCGATGAGCGACTTTTCGACGGTTTCGCGGAGCGAGACGCCGTTGGGGAAAGTGCCGCGGGCGTAGATATTGCCTTCTTCCAGCTCCGGCATGAATTCCTTGCCAATGAAGGGCAGGGCGATGCCGGTGGCGACGACCAGAATCAAGAAGCCGAAGACCATCGTGTAGCGATGGTGCAGGGCGTAGTCGAGCTGCTTGAGATAGAAAACCTGCAGCGAGCGAACGAGCCAGTTGTCCTTGACCTCTTTGGCCTTGGACAAAAACATGCGACAGAGGACGGGGGAGATCGTGAGGGCCAACAGCAAAGCCCCGGCCAGCGAAAAGGCGTAAGCCTCCGCCATGGGTCCGAAAATCTGGCCTTCGGGGCCCGTCATGGTGAACAGCGGCAAGAGGGCGCAGACCATGATGAGCGTCGAATAAAACAAGCTGCGCTGCACTTCGCCGGCCGCGCCCAAAATGCGGCTGGGAACCGGCAGATCGGATTGAGCGCGGCTGGTGAGGCGATGAAAAATGCTTTCCACCATAATCACTGATGAATCGACGATGATGCCGAAATCGACAGCGCCCAGCGAGAGCAAATTGGCTGATACGCCGCGGAAATAGAGCATTGCGAAAGCAAACAGCAGGGCGAGCGGAATGTTGACCGCGACGATGAGGCTGCTGCGGAGGTCGTTCAAAAAGACATAGAGAATGAGCGTGACGAGCACGACGCCGACGATGACGTTTTCGCGGACGGTCTCCGTCGTGCGGCTAATCAGGTTGGTGCGGTCATAGAATGTGTCGAGCTTGACCCCCGGCAAGAGCTTGCCGGGTTGAGTCACTTGGGCGAATTTGGTCTTCACATCGCGAACGGCGGGCAGCGATTGCTCGTTTTTTCGCAACATGACGATGGCCTGCACCGTGTCGTCGATGTTATCCCAAACCCGATGGCCCTGAGCGTCGAGCTCCTCTTCCCCGTTGGCTTTGAGCTTGGGAAAGGCAACAGAAGTTTGGCCTTGCCGCGTTTGCGAGCCGACGGTGACGCCGCGAAGCGACGCGTCGCTGAGAGTGTTTTGCGGGCCGCCATCGACCACGTCGCCGACGCGGATGGGAATGTTGTTGGTCGTCGCCAAAACGATTTGGCGAATCTCCTTCAGCCGCCGCTGCTCCTCCGCCCGCAAATAATCGCGAGCCTCGATATATTGCCGATCGTCCATCGGCAGGACGTGCTGGATCGGATCGACGCCGTCACCGATGAGGCCCAGGCCGCGGACCACCTGCACGCTTTGCGGCTGAAAGAGATAGTCGCCGCCGGCGTTGGCGTTGCTGGCATGGATCGCCTCTTCCAACTGGCTGAGCGTGATGTTGTATTTGCGCAACCGCTCCGGATCGGGCTGGATCTCGTAACGCTTGACGGTGCCGCCAAAGCTCACCGCGTCGGCAATGCGCGGAATGCGGCGGAACTGCCGAGAAAGGGTCCAGTCCTGCAACGATTTGAGATCGTTCAGCGAATAGACATCGTTGCCAGCGGAGTCCTTGGGGCTGCGGATGACATAGCGGTAAATTTCCCCGATCGCCGACGTGGGCGAAATCGTCGGTTGCACGGCAGCCGGGAGGTCGGCCAGCGTGAGGCGGTTGAGGACTTCGATGCGGGCGGCGTTATAGCTGGTGCCGTAGCTGAACTGATTGCGCAGGTGCGACAGGCCGAATAGCGATTTGGAGCGCGTCATCTCCAGGCCAGGCATGCCGGCCAGAGCGACCTCCAGCGGAATCGTGATCTGCCGTTCAACTTCCTCGGCGCTGGCGCCGGGAAACTGGGCAATGACCTCCACGATCGCGGGTGCTGGATCGGGATACGCCTCAATGTTGATATTGAGCAGCGCAAACGTGCCCACGGCCGTCAATGCGATGGCGAGCAAGCAGACAACCAGCCGGTTATGAACCGCCCAGCGCACCAAACCAAAGATCATTGCCGGTCCCCCAGCTCGTGACTGCCGGCAGTCTCCACCGCTACTTTGGCCCGCTGCGTTTCTAGGACATGCAATTGCCCGGCCAACTCGACGGCACCCGATGAAACGACCAGCTCCCCGACCTTGATCGACTGCGGCTGAGAATCGCTGTCTGGTTCCACGGGACTGGGATTGCCCTCCAGCTGCGCCATGACGGCGCCGCGGCGAATCATGTGCACTTCGCGGCGAGTGAAGTTCATGCGATTGTCGGCATTGGCGACGAAGATAAAAGTGCGGCTGCCATCGTCGATCAGGCTGCTGATCGGCACGATCACCAGACCCGCGCGATTGGGCAGATCGACCGTTGCGGTCACGAATTGCCCCACGCGCAGCTCTCCCTCCGGATTATCCAGCCAGCCTTTTACGATCGCCGTATGCTGCATGGGATCGAGCACGTTGCCGATTGACTCGAACTCGCCGCTCCGCGGCTTGACTCCCGGCTCAGCCAGCAATTCCACCTGCCAGTGCCGCTCCTGGGGCTTCAGCGCGACCAGCTTCGGCAGATCTTCCTCATAGACGTTGGCCATTACTCCGAGCCGCGACAAATCGGCAATCTTGAACATGTCGTGGCTCGTATCGACAATGTCGCCCACGGTAAAATTCTTCTCGAGGATCACGCCGGTCATTGGCGCGACGATGTTGAGCTCGGCCCAGGTGCGGTCGAGAGCGAGCTGTTCAGACGGCCGAATCGGAGCAGGAACCGGTTGTTGCGCCGCCGGCTTTTGCCGGTCGCGAGCCAGTGACTCTTCGATGATCCGCTGAGCCTCCGACTGAATGGACCTCAGCTCGTTTTCTTCAATCTGCCACGATCGCAGTGTCCGCTTCAGCCGCTCGATTTCGATCTTGTCGGCTGCGAAATCACGCTCGGATTCTTGCAGGCGGGCTAGCGGCACAACGCCTTCCTTCAACGACTGCAGGCGCTTCAGAACATTTTCGTGGAGATAAAGCTTGGAGAGGGCATCGACCAGATCGCTTTTTTTCTCGCCGACTTCTTTGCTCCACAGCTTGGCGAGCACATCGCCCTTTTGGACGTGATCACCTGGCTTCAGGGCCCGCATCTCGCCGTCGTTGTCGCGTGTCTCGCCAACCTCGACTACCTGGCCCGTGAAGCGCGTTTGGACATGCACCAGCCGGCTGCCTTCGAGATAGAGCGAGCCGTACAGCTTGAGCGGGATGTTTCGCGAGGCCGCTTTGACATCAACAACCTTGACGTGCATCGCCTCAAATGTTTCTGGGTTGAGCTCCAGCGTATCGGGCAATTGCTCGGAAAGCTTCGCGGCGGGAACATCCGCATCTTCGACAGCCGTCACCTGCTGATGGGCACGCGAGCGCAGGAAAATGCCGATGCCGACAACGATCACCGCCAGAACGAGCCAATTGATGGTCGTCTGCAGGATTCGTCGCCAGGCAGGGAGGGGTCGCGCAGCGCCGGGAGAGGGAGCGCCGGTCGTGGCCATAAGAGTCCTAGTGAAACAAACGCACAGTTTTGGAAAAAAAGTTGCCGACGACTCAATGCTACAATCGACCGCGCCTGCCGCAAGGAATTTAGGCCGCAATAAGGGCTTATCTGTACGATAAGTAAGAATTCTACGCGGCAAAAAGCGGTTTTCCCGTGAGGCGCTCGTAGGCTTCAAGATATTTGGCCCGAGTGCCGACAACGACATTTTCGGGCAGGGCAGGGGGAGGACTATTTTTGTCCCAGGTGGTCGTTTCCAGCCACTCCCGGAGGAATTGCTTATCAAATGAGGGCTGAGCCCGGCCCGGCTGATATTTGTCGGCCGGCCAGAAGCGGGAGCTATCCGGCGTCAAGACTTCGTCAATGAGAATCCAGCTTCCCGTCACGGCAGCGGTGCCACTGGACAACTCCAGGGTTCCGAACTCGAACTTCGTGTCGGCAATGATGATGCCCCGGGAGAGCGCGTGAGCCGCGGCCCGGCTGTAAATATCAAGGCTTAGCCGCCGCAGCTCTTCGGCGGCCTTGTCGCCGACGATTTTTTGCATTTCCTCCAAGGAAATGTTCTCGTCATGGCCCTGTTCGGCCTTCGTCGCAGGCGTGAAAATCGGCTCCGGAAGCTTCGAGCATTGCACAAGTCCCGCCGGCAGCTTAATGCCGCAAACAGACTGCGCCTTCTGATATTCTTTCCAGCCCGAACCTTCGAGGTAGCCGCGAACCACGCATTCGACGGGCGCCACTCGGCATTTTTTGACGATCGTGGTGCGGCCGGCCAGCGCGTCCCGGTCGCAGCCGGGAGGCAAGTCGATCGAATCAATTTCGGTCGAGATCAGATGATTGGGAACTGGCAGCGTGTCGAACCAGAATTTGCTAAGCTGCGTGAGAATGCGGCCTTTATCGGGAATACCGGTCGGCATGACCCAATCGAAAGCACTGATTCGATCGGTCGCGACGAGCAGCAGCTTGTCGCCGAGGTCATAAACGTCGCGGACTTTGCCGCGGCGGACCGGAACGCCCGGAAGGTGGCTTTCGAGCAAGGCACTCATGGAAAAATCGTCGTTTTCTAGCCGCGGATGATTTGCAACCCTTTGTCGCAGCGATTGTTATATAAGGAATGGGCCGCGACAGCGACGGCGGCGTATAGAATCGCTTTGACGTAACATTCAATGCACAATGGACATAGCCCGCCGGGGCTGTGACGACACTCACGCGGCGAATTCGCACCGACCACGCTGCCGCGTGGCGCCCGCCTCTCCCAGAGAGAGAGGGAAGATGAGAGAAGGCGGTTGATCGATGGGGCAGATGCGATTTGTCATTCCACGCCCTGAGCGGCTCATGCCGGGCGCCGCCGAACAGGCTTATCTCGCCAGCGGCGACGGCATTCCTTGGGAATGTCATGTCACGCTGTCCGACGACGGCCTGATCATCGAGCGCGATACGCGGGAAAGCGGCTATTTGTACTTTCCCTGGAAGGTCGCCGGCCGCGGTCTCGTACAAATCTACACCGGCTGCCTCATGGAGCGGCCCAAGCCATACAGCCTGCCCCTGGAGCTCGCCCGCGGCACGCTCAACCGCCTTCGCAACCAGGCCAGCCAGTGGCAATCGGCAGGCATGACGATCTCGGAACAGTTCACCGAAGCCTTGAAAACGGCGATGCTGTCGATGTCTCGCGCCGCCACGGGTCAGGACGATCCCGGCGCATCACAAGATCACGCGGAAGAGGCGATTCGTTTGGGGCTCGATGCGGCTGACATGCTAACGCAGGATTATTCCCAACAGGTAATGACGATTCGCCGTGCACAGGCAACGCCACCGAGCGTCCTGCTCGGTGCTCGCTTGTCAGCTCCGCCAACAGGCGACACGGCGACGCGATTTTTGACGACGTTCAATACAGCGGCGATCGGCGTGCCTTGGACCGACATTGAGCCGTCGCAAGGCGGTTTCCAATGGGAGGCGACCGATAAGCTGGTCGCTTGGGCGCAGGAAAACAGCCTCCGCGTATGTCTGGGCCCGCTCGTACAAATGGACAAGCACGCGCTGCCCGATTGGCTGTTCCTCGACGACGGCTATGAAGAAGTTCAAGCCTCCGTTGTGAAATTCATCGACGCCGTCGTGAACCGCTACCGCGGCAAAGTCCAGCTCTGGCACGTGACGGCGCGCATGAATCAGGACGGCGCCTTCGCGTTTTCCGAAGAGCAGCGGTTGCGGCTCGTGGTTGATGCCGTCGATCGTGTCAGGGGGGTGGATGCGCGCACGCCGCTCGTCGTTAGCTTCAACCAGCCGTGGGCCGAATACATCGCTCGCAAGGATCAGGAGCTGACGCCGATCAACTTTGCCGATACGCTCGTCCGCGGCGAGCTCGGCCTCGCTGGCATCGGCATGGAAATTCACTACGGCTACTGGCCTGGCGGCACGATGCCCCGCGACGCGATGGACCTGAGCCGCCTGCTCGATCGCTGGTCGCAAATCGGCGTGCCACTGATCGTCTTTCTATCGGCTCCCAGCAGCATGGGCGCCGACGCTCTGGCGCGGCATCCGGCCCGTCCGCTGGTCGATCTTCGCGCGGGCGGCGTGAATCCTGCTTGGCAGCAGCAGTTTGTCGAGCGGCTGTTTCCCATTCTGCTGGCAAAGCCGCCGGTTCAAGCCATTATCTGGGATTCGTGGACTGACGCTCAGCCGCACGAGCTATCGTGCGCGGGACTAATCGATGGCTCTGGTCAGCCGAAGCCCGCGCTGACGGTGTTGGCGAATCTTCGGGGCCAGCTCTTGGGAAAGTGAAAGGCGAGGCCGCCAATGTCGTCCTCTCGCTCCGCGAGGGACGAGTTCGGCAAAAGAGTCACAATATCGTCGGACGTTGCTCGCCGGCGCCGGTTTTTTTCGCTGCCCAGGCCCTTGCGGAGCAAGGGGCCTACATTTCCCGGCACTAGTTTTTCCGATCACCCTTGAGCGGATCGGCGTTGAAATTCGTAATGGCGTCTGTCAAAGCAAGGTCGAGGAACCAATTGCGGCCGCCGACGGCGTCGAGCTGATCTTTGGCGTTGTCGTTGATGACGCTGGCCGCGTTCAGCGTGGTGCTCAGCTTCGTGATGCGCGTCGCGAAATCATCGGCGGAGCGCCACTCGGCGACGACGGCGGCTAGAGCGGCATCGTTGCTGTCTAACGTGGTTGAGCCGCCGATCAAAAGATCGTCATCCTGCTGGCCCGAAAGTTTGTCCACGCCCGCGCCGCCGAGGAGCACATCGCGGCCGGCGCCGCCTAATAACTGGTCGGCGCCATCGCCGCCTAACAGCAAGTCATCGCCTGCGCCGCCGTCCAGGTAATCGTTGCCGCCGCCGCCGCGGAGAATGTCATTGCCGCCGCCGCCGTAGATTTTGTCATTGCCCAGACCGCCGTCGAGAATATCGTCCCCTGTGCCGCCGGTGATCGTGTCGTTGCCCGCGCCGCCATAAACCTCGAACGGGCGGTTCACGTTCGTCGGCATCTTGAGCGTGTCGTTGCCAGACGAGCCGAAGATAACGATTCGTCCCACCTGCGCCAGCGTAAACGTCGAAATCTTGCAGCCGTGCTTGCAGAGCAGAATCGTGTTCTTCTGGAGCTGAAAAGTGATCGTGTCGTTGCCGCCGGTGCCCATGGCCACGAGAATTTTTTGCCCGGGGTTCATCGGGTCCGGCACCAGCGAAGCGGTGTCCGCGGCTGGAGACATCAGCGTGAGGGCGTAGTCTTCGACCTCGCCGTCAGCCGCGGGACCAGTGGGACCAAGCCCGCCGGCTGAGCTGATGCGAAAGCGGGCGTATGTAGCACCGAGCGAAGCGGTCGGCGGCACGACGAATGTCACGTTGTTCATGCCCGCGATCAGCGGCAGGCTGTCGGCGATGCGGTCGGACGCGTCAAACACTCCGTTGCGATTGAAATCGATCCAAGCGTCGAGCTTGCCGGGCGCTGAAGCGACCACTTGAGCCATTGCCTGTACGCCGACCAGGGTGACGCTCGGCAATGTCACACCGTCTTCGTCGTCAGTGCCGCTTTTATCGTCCCCGGTTGCGCCCGCGGCCGGCTGGCCGTCCTTCTCCGCATCAACGGCTTTGCCCAGGAACAGCCCAGAACCGAGCGTGTGGCGCGGCCCATTGCTGGCCAGCAGCGTGCCGTATGAATTGGGCGCGTCGCCAAAATCGAACTCGTTCGCGCCGACCGACGTTTTGATCGTAAACGTATCGTCGATCGGGTTGACGCGGTTTTCGTTCGAACCAGTAACCGTCGCCGTGCTCGTTATCGTGTCGGTCCCGGCGGGCACGCCGCTCAAAACGGTGAGGACAATGGTGAGCGTTTGCGATTGATTGACAGCCAAACTTGGAATGGTCCAAACCCCGCTGGCCGCGTTGGGCGGATTGTATTGCGTCGTTCCGCTCGGGGTAATCGAAACAATCGAAACTCCGGCGGGGAATTGCAGATTTTCGCTCAGCGTGACGCCGCTGGCGGCGGTTAAGCCTGGGTTTCGTGCCATGACGATATAAGTCAGGTTGCCGGGGCCAGAACCGGGCATGACCGGATCGACCGACTTCGTGGCGGTGATCGTGAGATCGATGTCGTTGTCTTGGATCGTGCCGGTGCCCGTATCGGTCAGGTCTTTGGAATAACCGGTCAGCGGCGTGGTCGCGTCGAGCGCCAGCCTGGCGGTGAAGGTCTCGGTCCCTTCCACGAGGCTGTCATCGTTGATCGGGACGCTGACAATCAGTGAGCTGGTGAAGTTTGCAGGGAAAGTAACCGACTGGGCAGTGTGGCCAAAATCGCCGGCTGACGTCGAGACGTCCTGAAAACTCACATTGACCTTGGCGGGCACATCGATCGGATTCGTCAGCGAGACCGTGAACGTCATCGTGCTCGCGGCCTCGTTAACCGTCATGTCATCGATGCGGAATGCAGCCGTGTCGTTATCTTGGATCGTGCCGGTTGCGGTGTCGGTGAGGTCATTGGTGTAGCCAGTCAGCGGCGTGGTCGGGTCGAGCGAGAGGCTGGCGGTGAGCGTTTCGGTGTTTTCGACGAGATTGTCGTCCGTTACCGCGATATTGATCGTCTGGGACGTCGTGCTGTTCGCTGGAAAGACAACCTGCTTGAGCGAATGATCAAAATCGCTATTCGATGTGGTCACGTCGGCGAAATTGATGTTCACACTGGTCGCCACGTCGATCGGATTGGAAAGCGAGACCGTAAATAACAGTAATCCAGTGCCTTCCTGCTTCGAACCGTCGCTGATCAGGAATCTGGCCGTGTCGTTGTCTTGAATCGTGCCGGTCCCCGTATCGGTGAGGTCTTTGGTGTAGCCAGTCAGCGGTGTCGTGAGGTCCAGGGCCAGGCTGGCGGTCAGCGTCTCGCTATTTTCGACAACGTTGTCGTCTAAGACCGTCACGGTAACTGTTTGAGCGGTCGTGCTGTTCGCGGCAAACGCAACCTGCTTGAGCGAGTGATCGAAATCGCCATTCGACGTGGTTACGTCGGCGAAATTGATGTTCACTTTCGTCGCCACATCAACGGGCGCGGACAGCGAGATAGTAAATGAGAGCGAGCCGGAGCCTTCTTTGACCTGGGCATCGCCGATCACGAAAGTCGCCGTGTCGTTGTCTTGAATTGCGCCGGTGCCGGTGTCCGTCAGGTCGGTGGAGTAACCGCTAAGCGGCGTGGAGGCGTCCAGAGCGAGCTTCGCGGTGAACGTTTCCGTGTTTTCGACGACGTTGTCGTCGTTGATCGGCACAGTGATCAACTGAGCCACAGTGCTGTTAGCTGGAAAGAGGACTTGCTGGACCGCGTGGGCAAAATCGCCGGCTGCCGTCGTCACGTCCGTGAAGCTGATGTTGACCTTGGTATCGACGTCGATTGGATTGGATAGCGAAACGGTAAACGACAACGGGCCCGCGCCTTCCTTCTTCGTATCGTCGCCAATCAGCAGCGTCGCCTTGTCGTTGTCTTGAATCGTTCCCGTTCCGGTGTCGGAAAGGTCCGTCGCATAGCCCGTCAGCGGCGTCGTCACATCCAAAGCCAGGTGAGCCGTAAACGTTTCGGTATTTTCAACTGTCGCATCGTCATTCAAATCGACGTCGATCACCTGGGCCGTCGTCGTATTGGCCAAGAAAACGATTTGCTGGACCGTGTGGTCAAAATCGCCGGCCGAGGTGTTGCCGTCCGTGAAGCTGATATTCACCGCTGTCTCCGCGTCAATTGGAGCGGACAGCGAAATCGTAAACGAAAGCTTGCCAGCGTCCTCTTTTTTCGTGTCGTCGCTGATCAGGAAGATCGCCTTGTCGTTGTCTTGAATCGTGCCCGTAGCCGTATCGGTCAGCGTGCTCAAGCGCCCGCCTGTCAGCGGCGTCGAAGCATCTAGCGCTAATGCCGCGGTGAACGTTTCATCGGCTTCCACGGTCGTGTCCGGTGTCGTGGGGACGGTCAACGCTTGGGACGTGGTCGAATTGGCCGCGAACGTGACTTGGATCGGAGTGGAAGTGTAGTCTGTCCCTCCGCCCGTGGCCGTTCCCCCGCTGAACGTGACGTTGATCTTGGTAATCACGTCCACCGGGTTGGACAGTGCAACCTGGAAGGCCAGGCCGCCTCCTTCCACCACTGACGCATCGCTGATCGTGTACACCGCCGTGTCGTCGTTGGTGATCGTGTCGATTGCCGTATCGGTCAGCGTGCTCAAGCGCCCGCCTGTCAGCGGCGTCGAAGCATCTAGCGCCAATGCCGCGGTAAACGTTTCATCGGCCTCCACCGTCGTGTCCGGCGTCGTGGGAACCGTCAACGCTTGGGACGTCGTCGAATTGGCCGCGAAGGTGACCTGGATCGGAGTGGAGGTATAGTCGGTCCCGCCCGTGGCCGTGCCCCCGCTGAACATCACGTTGATCTTGGTGATCACGTCCACCGGATTAGACAGCGCAACTTGGAAGGCCAGGCCGCCTCCTTCCACCACTGCGGCATCGCCGATCGTGTAGACCGCCGTGTCGTCATTGGTGATCGTGCCGACTGCCGTATCGCTCAACGTGCTCAAGCGCCCTCCGGCTAGCGGCGTCGAGGCATCTAGCCCCAAGGCGGCGGTAAACGTTTCATCGGCCTCCACCGTCGTGTCCGGCGTCGTGGGAACCGTCAACGCTTGGGAAATGGTCGAATTGGCCGCGAACGTGACCTGGATCGGAGTGGAAGTGTAATCCGTCCCGCCCCCCGTGGCCGTGCCGCCGCTGAACGTGACGTTGATCTTGGTGATCACGTCCACTGGGTTGGACAGCGCAACCTGGAACGCCAGGCCCCCTCCTTCCACCACCGAAACATCAGCGATCGTGTACACCGCCGTGTCGTCGTTGGTGATCGTGCCCGTAGCCGTGTCGGTCAGCGTGCTTAAGCGCCCGCCGGCCAGCGGCGTCGAAGCGTCCAGCGCTAGTGACGCGGAAAACGTCTCATCGGCTTCCACGGTCGTGTCCGGCGTCGTGGGGACCGTCAACGTTTGGGAAATGGTCGAATTGGCCGCGAACGTGACTTGGATCGGAGTGGAAGTGTAGTCTGTTCCTCCGCCCGTGGCCGTGCCCCCGCTGAACGTGACGTTGATCTTGGTAATCACGTCCACCGGATTAGACAGCGCAACCTGGAAGGTCAGGCCCCCTCCTTCCACCACCGAGGCATCACCAATCGTGTACACCGCCGTATCGTCGTTGGTGATCGTGCCGATTGCCGTATCGGTCAGCGTGCTCAAGCGCCCTCCGACGAGCGGCGTCGAAGCATCCAGCGCTAATGCCGCGGTAAACGTCTCATCAGCTTCCACCGTCGAGTCTGGTGCCGTGGGAACCGTCAACGCTTGGGAAATCGTCGAATTGGCTGCGAAGGTAACTTGGATCGGAGTGGAGGTATAGTCCGTCCCGCCGCCGGTGGCCGTTCCGCCGCTGAACGTCACATTGATCTTGGTGATCACATCCACTGGATTGGACAGTGCAACCTGGAAGGCTAAGCCCCCTCCTTCCAACACCGACGCATCTCCAATCGTGTACACCGCCGTATCGTCGTTAGTAATCGTGGTGGTCGCAGTGGCCCCACTGACAATACGGGCGGAAGCGATTAGCGCATTGCCAGGCGTGACTGTCCCCAGCGCCAACGTTACGGTCTCATTGTCCTCGACCGTCGTGTCTTGCAGAACATTGACCGTGATGTCGTGAGATTCGAGCGCGGTTCCGGCGAACGACAAGGGACTTGCTGTGCCCACGGTGTAGTCGGTGACTAAGGTGGCGGTGCCGGAGGGGCTGAAGGCCACGGTAAAACCTCCTTGGACCGCCAGATCGACACTGACCGTATAGGTCACAGCCGTGTTGCCTTCCGCAAGGCTCGGCGTGTTGGCGGTAATCGAAAGCGTGGCCGTGTCGTTGTCGGTGATCGTGCCGGTTCCGGTGTCAGTCAGATCTTTTGCCAGGCCATTGAGCGGCGTCGAGGCGTCTAGCGCCAGGGATGCGGTAAATGTCTCATCGGCTTCCACCACCTGGTCATCGTTCAGGATAACGGTAATGGTTTTCGGCGAATTATCGCCAGCTGGAAACAAAACTTGCTGCGTGGTATGCGTGAAGTCGCCAGCGGATGTGCTGACATCGGAGAAGGTAATGTTGACGACCGCGTCGGCATCAATTGGTGTTGAAAGCGACACGGTGAACGTCAGTGGTCCGGCCCCTTCCGGCTTCGTCGCGTCGCTGATCGAAAAAACGGCTCTGTCGGCATCCAGAATCGTGACTTCTGCCGCTGAGCCGGGTCCGAGTGCAATCGCGCCCGAAGTGACATTCAGTTTGAGCGTCAGACCTTCGTTGAACTCCACAAGACTGTCGGAATTTGCCGTCAAACTGGTCGTAAATGCGCCGCTGCCGCTGCCGGGAGCAATCGTGAACAACTGCGGAAACGACGCAGCGTTGTAATCCGCATCAACGGTGCTCCCGTTCGCCGCGGAAACCGTGAAGTTTGCGCCGTTTTGCAACGTTACTCCGGGATCCATGCTCAGAAGAATCTGCTGCGTCTTCGGTCCCGTTCCCTCGGTGATCGAGATCGTCGGATTGGCGAAAGCAATCGTCGCCGTGTCGTCGTCTTGAATCGTGCCCGTGGCCGTCGAAGTCGGCGACGTAGCGACATAGGTCGCTCCAGGAAGCACGCTCAGTTGCAACGACTCGTCGCCCTCGACGAGATTATCGCCGATCGGCTTCAGGACCACCGTTTCTGTCGCACTGCCGGGAGAAAACGTCAACGTCGTGGGGGACACGCTCAGATCGATATCGGCGCCGCCGGCTGCTGCGTCGTAGTCCACACCAGGCGTGGCGGCGCCGCCAATTCCCACCGCGATGCTCAGCGACAGTGATGGATCGTCGGTGCGAGTGAACGTGTAGGTCAGAACCGCGCCGCTGTCTTCATCGACAGTGGTCGGTGTAACCGCAACAGTGATCGTGGGCTGAATGACCTTGATAACCACTTGAGCGGGCGTGCTACCCAAGCCCGAATCGCTGTTATTCGTCGAAGACTGCACGGAAAAGCTGCCGCTGCCGACAAAATTCGTGTCGGGCGTGAACGTCAACCCCGCGGCGCCCTCTGCCACACTGATGAATTCGTTGTCCTTGATCGGCGTGACTCCGTCATTTTGAAACAGCGTGCCGTTGGTGATGCCGTTGACCTTAAAAAACCTCACCGTGGTCCCGTCAGCCGGATCGGGCGCGATCGTCAAACCGCTCGACGACTG
>DASXLL010000180.1:0-2720 GCA_036496265.1 Pirellulaceae bacterium
CGGCCTCGGCGAAAACTTCGCCGGCTTCATGCACTTGGCTGACTACGACGAACAACTCGTCAACAACCGCATCTGGACCGAACCAAATCAAATCGAAGCTCGGCTGTCCGATCTAACCGAGCAAATGGAAAACGTCATCCAAAAGTATTTGCGGAACGAATTCCGCTCCATCGATGAATACAACGTCTTCGCCGGCGAAGTGGCCGAACCCTTCCGTGTCCTCGTCGTCGCAAATTTCCCCGTCAACTTCACCGAAACCGCCGCTCGCCGGCTCACCAGCATCGCCACCAGCGGCGCCCGCTGCGGCGTGTATGTCCTCATGGTGAACGATGTCAAGCTACCGCTCCCGCCACAGTTCGATCTCAAAGATGTGGAGCGCCACGTCGTCACACTCAACTGGAGCGGCAAGCAATTCGTCTGGACGGCCCCCGCCTTCGAAAAATATCCCCTCGCCCTCGATCGACCACCCGCCGAGGAGCAATTCAATCAATTGGTCCACGTCGTCGGCCGCGGCGCAAAAGCCGCCAAGCGCGTCGAGGTTCCCTTCGATCACGTCGCTCCGCCCAAAGATCGCTGGTGGACCAGCGATTCCGCCGGCGGCATTCGCGTCCCCCTGGGCCGCGCCGGAGCAACCAAGCTCCAATATCTCGATCTAGGGCAGGGCACTTCCCAACATGCTCTCATCGCCGGCAAAACCGGTTCGGGCAAATCCACCTTTTTGCATGCCCTCATCACCAATCTCGGCCTCATCTACAGCCCCGACCAGGTCGAACTCTACCTGATCGACTTCAAAAAGGGCGTCGAGTTCAAAACCTATGCCACGCACAAAATGCCGCATGCCCGTGTTATCGCCATCGAAAGCGAACGCGAATTCGGCGTCAGCGTCATTGAACGGCTCGATGCTGAACTCAAGCGCCGCGGCGATCTCTTCCGTCAGGTGGGCGTCCAAGATGTCGCCGGCTATCGCGCCGCCGTCGGACCCAATTCCATGCCGCGAATTCTGCTCGTCGTCGACGAATTCCAGGAACTCTTCACCGAAGACGACAAACTCGCTCAAGACGCCGCCTTATTGCTCGATCGCTTAGTCCGTCAAGGCCGCGCCTTCGGCATGCACGTCCTCCTCGGCTCGCAAACCTTGGGCGGAGCTTACAGCCTCGCCCGCAGCACGCTCGGCCAAATGGCCGTCCGTATCGCTCTCCAATGCAGCGAAGCCGACGCCCATTTAATCCTCAGCGAAGAAAACTCTGCTGCCCGCCTCCTCTCGCGCCCCGGCGAAGCCATCTACAACGATTCCAACGGCACCGTGCAAGGCAACCATCCCTTCCAGGTCGTCTGGCTCGGCGAAGAGCGCCGCGAACAATACCTGAAAAGCTTGCAGCAACTCACCGATGTGCGTGTCGCGGAAAAAGCCGTCGCTCCCCCGCCGCCGTCCATCGTCTTCGAAGGCAACAAGCCTGCTGATATCCGCAACAACCGCGCGCTGAACGATCTCTTGCGCGCCGCCGATTGGCCCGTTCAATCCACCCCGGTCCACGCTTGGCTCGGCGATGCCATCGCCATCAAAGATCCCACCGCTGCTGTCTTCCGTCCTCAAAGCGGCGACAACATGCTCATCGTCGGCCAGCGACCCGAAAGCGCTCTGGGCATGCTCGCCTCCGCCATGCTCAGCCTCGCCGCCCAACATCGCCCGCGCGCCGCCGACGCGCCAAATTCCGGCTTCGCCGCCGGCAGTCCAGCCCGATTTTATGTCTTGGAGCACGATCGTCCTGCTGATCTACCTCTCGACAAACCCTTGGCCGATCACCGCGGTGGCTTGGCAGCCTTTTCCACCATTTTGCCCCACCCCGTCCAATCGGCCAGCCGTCGCGATCTGCCTGCACTCCTCGCCGAAGTCGCCCAGGAAGTCGATCGCCGCCAAACCGGCGACGATGCCAATCGCCAACCCGGCGCCATCTACCTGTTCATCAGCGACCTCGGCCGCTTCCGCGATCTGCGGCGCGAGGAAAGCGACTTGGGCTTTTCCTTCCGCGAAGAAAAAACCATCTCCCCCGCGCAGTTGCTGGCCGCCATCTTGCGCGACGGACCCACCGTCGGCGTCTACACCCTCGCCTGGTGCGATTCCTTCACCGCCGTCCAGCGCAGCTTCGATCGCCAATCCCTCCGTGAGTTCGCCCTCCGCGTGCTTCTGCAAATGAGCGCCAACGACAGCAGCCATCTCATCGACTCCCCCCTCGCCAGCAAGCTC
Source organism: Pirellulaceae bacterium (assembly GCA_036496265.1). Classification (GTDB taxonomy): domain Bacteria; phylum Planctomycetota; class Planctomycetia; order Pirellulales; family Pirellulaceae; genus CAYLLN01. The sequence continues at coordinate 2,246 of DASXLL010000180.1, forward strand.
GGCCCAACCGTGGCCCTCTTCCACAATGAAGAAGAAGGCCGCCTCGAAAAATTCCGCCCCTACGCCTGGCCCCCACTCGATTGGCTCGCCACTGTCCAACAACGCTTCAACCTCCGCCTCCCCGTCGAAAACGTCTGATTTGTTAACCCCTCTCCCTCTGGGAGAGGGCAGAGTGAGGGTGCCGAATGGCTGCCTGTGCAAAGGGTGCCTGGGGTCGAGTCCGCCGCGGGCGAGCCCCCAGCCGAACCGCCAAACTCCTCTCCTTTCCACAGCGTTACGCAGGCACTATCACGCCGATCCGCTGTGGCCAAAGGGGCAACCGAATATAGCCCAGGGCAAGCGCAGCGGCTCTGCCGCGAAGCGCCGCCCTGGGCCAATTCGGTGTGTCCTAAGAGTGTGTTCTTGATGCGGCTAGTTTTGGACTTCGTTTGAGCCGCCAATAGCAAATTGCGCTTGCATCGGCGAATAGCACAGC
>DASXLL010000181.1:0-16454 GCA_036496265.1 Pirellulaceae bacterium
GCAAATGCGTAAATCCCAGGCATGGCAGCGACCGATGTCGCTGCGCAAATTGGCCAAGTTGATCGATTACGGCGGCGAGGCGGCGAGCCAAAAGCTGCAATCCCTCGCGCATCAAAATCAAATCGGCGTTATCGGTGACGAAGCAGCTTGTCGCGCCCAGATGAATGATCGGCCGGGCCATCGGGCACACATCGCCATATGCGTGCACGTGCGCCATCACATCGTGCCGCAGCTTCCGCTCATACTTGGCTGCCGCGTCAAAATCAATGTCATCAACATGCCGCTTCAGCTCCTCAATTTGCTCATGGCTAACCGACAGCCCCATCTCCCGTTCGGCCTCCGCCAGCGTCACCCACAGCCGCCGCCACAACCCAAACCGCCGCCGATCACCAAATAGCTCCGCCATCTCCCGCGAGCTGTAGCGACTGATTAGCGGATTTTCGTAACGATCGTGCGACATAGGACAATAATCGACAAGATGAGTGCGACGAGATTCAGATCGAAGCGACGCAGTGAGCTGCCATCAAGCGTTCGCCGCCAGTCGTTTGACGAACTCAGCATGCTCAGGGCTGGCGATACCGCGTTGCAAGTCCGCGAATACGCGGGCCAGGTCCAGTTGTACCATTGCCTCCGCATTCAGCCACAAACCAGGAAACGTCACACTTTTAATTAGTCCGTCGATGTCCGTCGTGTGCCGTTCGTAAGCGCCGCCCGCGAGCACAAACCAATCAATCGCCCGGTCCAAAACCCGCCATACGATATATTCTTTGACGCCGCAGCGGCGATACACGTTGAATTTCGTGTGCAGATCGAAACTGACCGTGCTGCCTGAAACCTCGACGATCAGCTCGGGCGCTCCTTCGATGTAATCATCCTCCAGAATTTTTGTCTGGCCACCAGAGCGCGGCTCAATGATCAACAATGCGTCCGGTTGCGGCTCATTGTCCAAATCGAGTCGAGCCGTCGTATTATCACCCGCCAGTGTTCCCGGCGTCTGAGCCTGATAATGAAATAGCCAGGCGACCATCGATCCTTGTGGAGCGCCATGACGATAAAGACGAACGGGCGACGGCATATAAACGATTCCTTCGATCAACTCTGCCTTTTTCAAATTCGGCATCGCCTCATAGCGCCTCTCAAATTCATCACGCGTCAAGCGGTCGCCTGGTTCCAGTGGCGGAAGATCTCCGATGCCGGGCAGTTTTACTGAGAAATCGTTAACAATAGGCTTCATAGACCGTCCTTTGCACGCCTCGGCCACCCTACTATTCTACTCTTGCATCAGCAGTTTTCGAAGCAAGCCCAATTTATGCGCAGCATTATCACGCTCACGACCGATTTCGGCGTCAGCAGCCCCTACGTCGCCCAGATGAAAGGTGTCATTCTCTCGATTTGCCGCGACGCCGATCTCGTCGATATCTCGCATGCCATCGCCCCACAAAACATTCGCGAGGGCGCTATCGTTCTCGCCGATGTCACTCCGCAATTTCCGGCCGGCTCGATCCACGTCGCCGTCATTGATCCTGGCGTCGGCACCGCCCGTCGAATCGTTTATGCCGAAATCGGCGACCAGCGCTACATCGCCCCCGACAACGGCTTACTGAGCCTCCTCGCCGCTCGCCAACCGCCGCGCGAAGCCTTCGTCGTCGAAAACACCGACTTCTGGCTCCCCAACCATTCCCAAACTTTCCACGGCCGCGACATCATGGCCCCCGTCGCGGCTCATCTCTCCAGTGGTTTGCAACCACGACGCCTCGGCAAACTTGCCGGTCCCCTTCTTTCGCTCGATTGGCCTGAGCCGGCCATCTCCTCTCACGGCATCGCTGGTGAAATCCTTTACATCGACTCCTTCGGCAACCTCGTCACCAATATCAGCCGCGACAACGTAGCGCGCATCGGCGAGCCATCGTCGCTCGTCGTCGATTGCAGCGGCCAGCGCATCCGCGGCATCGTCTCGACCTACGGCGCCGCCCTGGCTGGTGAGATCATTGCCCTCTTCGATTCTCAAGGACGACTCGAAGTGGCCAAGGTCGGCGGCAGCGCCGCGCAAGAGTTGCATATTGCCGTTGGCGAGCGAGCACACGTTAAAGCCCATCATTAGCCGGGACCAAACTTGGTCCCGGAGCGTCACGAATAGCTCGTCCATTGCCGCTTCTCCGGAATCAAGTTTGGTCCCGGCTATAAGCGTGGAACTTCGCCTACGAAATCGCTATCCTGAAATCGCGAGCTTGAGCGACGCCGGCCTTCTCACGTCCTTCGCCGCCTTATCTTCGCGCAAGCCTTGAAACGACGGCTGCCTCAAGATCCCCGCTTCGGTCCAGGTACTGAACTGAATTTCGGCCACCAGCTTTGGCCGCACCCATTTAACTAGCGGCGATCGCTCCTTCCTCGGCACGTCGGCAAACGGACATTTATCCTGCTGCAGTTTCTCCAGCCGCTGTCGCATTTCCACGAGCGACTTTGAATTAAAGCCGGTGCCGACGCGGCCGGCATAAATCAGCTCACCGCTATCGAAATAACCAACCAACAGGGCTCCGATGCCCCGTCGAACTGCCGTCGAAAGCGTGTAGCCGCCGATGACAAGTTCCTCCCGGCCCAGGCATTTTATTTTGATCCAATCACCGCTGCGGCCGGAGAGATAGGGCCGATCGCGCCGCTTGGAAATGATTCCCTCGAGTCCCGCGCGGCATGACTCCCGCAAAAACGTCGAGCCATTTTTATCGATATGGTCACTGTATTGAATCGCCGGCGAATTGACTTCTGCCAGTAGCTCTTTCAATCGCGCTTTGCGCTGCTCCAGCGGCAGTCGTCGGTAGTCATAGCCATCGAGATACAGCAAATCGAACACGAAATAGACCAACTTCGCATCACTGCCGAGCTTTCCCGCGTTTTGGAGGGCTTGAAAGTTGCTGACGCCGCTCGGCAACTGCGCGACCAATTCGCCATCTAAAACGACCGATTTAACCGGCAATTCAGCAGCCGCGGCTGCGATGGACCGATACCGATGCGTCCAATCCTGATGGCGCCGCGTGACCAGGGTCGTTTTCCCCCGCGTGACTTTGCAAATCAGCCGGTAGCCGTCGAATTTAATCTCATGCAGCCACTCAGCACCTTCCGGAACGCGGGATTCCAGCGTCGCCAACTCCACGTCGATCGTTTCCGGCAGCGGCGTTTTCACTGCTCCAGCCGGCCGCGATGATTTCTCGTTCCTCGATCTCCCGCTCCTCGATCTCTCGTTCCCACGCTCCGCGTGGGAACGCCATCTCCCGACGCTCCGCGTCGTCCGCTTCCCCCGCGTTCGCGGTTCGTTCGACTGTGTCGCAACAGTCCGCTCCGAAGTCTTATCAGAGTGATGCTTCTTGCGGTGTTCAATCAGTGGCATATACACCAAGGAAAGCACATCGCATGCCGCCGCGGTTCTCTCGGCCCGGAGCAAACCCGCTCCTGGAGCAGCGCAAATGAACGTCGCTCCGCGGCGTCACCGGGACCAAGTGTGGTCCCGACTATTCGTTCGATAAGCGAGTTATTATCACGCCGACTTCTTCCGCCTCTTCCCCGCATGCCCCTGATGCCGCCCATTCGCCGCGACTGCTTTCGACTTCCGGCCCCGCGGTTCCTCGCCCCCCTTCTTTGCCGCCGCCACGCTCTTCTTCAATGCATCCATCAAGTTGATTACGCGCGGCTCTTCTGCCGCCGGTGGCGTCACCAGTTCTTTGCCCTCCACCTTCGCTTCAATAATCTTCCGCAGCTCCTCGACATAATGATCCTTGTAAGCCGCAATCGAAAACTTCGGCTTCTCGAACGCATCGAGCAGCTTCTTCGTCAATTTCAGCTCATCGCGATTCAACTCGGCCTTCTCCACCTCTTCATCGAGAATGTCGGCGTGCGCGACTTCCGATTCATATTTGAGCGCCGTCATTGCCAACACGTGCTCGACCGGCCGCACTAAAACCAACTCCTCGCGGCCGAATAAAACCACTCGACCGACCGCCTGCAGCTCCTCATCTGCCAGACATTTCTGGATCAGCGCGAATGGCTTCTGACCGATCGCCCCGTCGGGCACTAAGTAATAGGACTTGTCGGTGAAATAGACCGGATCGATCGTATGCTGCGACACCACCGCATCGATCGTCACCGCCCGCTCGCGCTCCCCGCGCAGGCGAGCAATCTCCTCCGGCTCAATAACGACGTATTCACCCTTCGCGTACTCATAGCCCGAGACGATCTCCTCTTTCGGCACCTCGCCATGAATGGGGCACGTCTTCTGATATTTGATTCGGCTGTGGCACTCCGAATGAAGCTGATGCAGGCGAATCTCACTCGCCGCGATATTCGCCGTATAGCCTCGCACCGGTACAGAAACCAGGCTGAGCTTCAAATAACCCTTCCAACTCGACCGTGGCATGGTGGCTTCTCACTGCTTGCGCATTTCCTGAGTTTTGTGCTAGCAAGTGCTGCTAGCGGCATGCCAAAACCGAAGCCCTGCCGGAGATTTTTGCCTTTCGTGGCACATCGTTTAACGCATAGCCGAAGGCGTAGGCGTACCAGCGATTCGCGGTCGCCTGCGGCTCCCCGTTAAACAACGAATTGGCAAGGTAAGAGTCAACAATATGCCAGCGCGAGGGCCTAATTCCCCTCCAAAATCAGCTCCAAATCGGTTTTCAAAGTGCTCATATACGACCGCCATTCCTTGTCTAATGCGTCGCGGCCCACTTTGATTGACTCATCGAAGATCTGGTTGACGACGTCCTGACTCAAAAACGTATCCGGCGGCATTTCGCCAAGTCGTCGATAAAAAGCCATCAGGCCGTTGAAGTGTCTTTCAATCAGAAAATGAGTCAGCGCCCAAGCCTGACCATAGCCGTGCAGCTTCGCGCCGAGCGAGCCGGCATAGTCAAAGATCTGATCGCCGACGATAAAGCCAATGTTGGAATGCACGCGGTCGCGCTCCAGGCCCCGATACCATTCGAGCCGTTCCTCATTGACTGCGCCGATTCCGGCCCACGTCGCTCCGTCCGGCGTCTCGAAATAGGTGGCGAGTCCTTCATGCACCCAGCTAGGTATTTGCACGTGCCGCGGCAAAAGGCCCGTGTTGCCGGCCATCTGGTGCGTGGTCTCGTGGCTCACAACCGTAATGTCGTTATCCTCGCGTTCGATCTCAATCAGCATCTTCAGCGTGTCGGCCAGTCGCACGGTTGTGGCGGCGTTCAAATCGCGGTCGCGAACCGCTTCTTTTTTCCGCCGCTGAAGCTGATCGGAGAGTTCCTTCATCGATTTATATTGGTCATTCGTCCCGTGGTCGAAAAAGACACTCGTGTTCCGCTCGTGTTCCCAAAATCCGGACGCACTCGCCAGCGACGGGCTGAGCTTATCGCAAAACAGGCGAAAATCCTTGTATTCGTTGAACAGCAAGACCTTCAGCCGCTCCTTCGGAATCTCCAACTCCACGCCGTAGGCATAAAACCGCAGCAGAAAACATTCATAGACGGTTTCTAGCAACTCGACTCGCTCGTCGGCCCGCGTCAGCTTGCCGCGCGTCTGCGTGTTGGGCGTGTCGTGCATCAGGACGAAATGCTTGCTCTCCTTGACCTTCATGTCGTTGCGGCCAACCATCGCCCGCATCTCCGCGATTTGCTTCGACGAATCGCCGAGCGGTGCGTCCATCTTTTGCTTGAGCTGTTTGACAAGCGACGCCCGCGGATGATCGGGGCTCACTTCGAGCACTTTGTCGATCGCCTGATAAAACTGCGGCAATAGGCCGTTTCGCAAGGCCCACTGCGCCACCGACATCCGCTGGTCGGCATCTTTGCCGGCCTTCCCCAGCAGCCGATTGAACTGCACGGGCAGCGTTGGTGCTTTTTTGATCTCGATGCTATCCAGGTCGAAATAAATCCGGCCATACCGCGGATGCGAATACGTCACCGTGCCGCCCGGATTGACCGTCGTCGTTCCTTCCAACATGACCAGCGCCGCCCTGGCGATGGGCAGGCGATACAGCACGACATCGGCGCGAGCCGAATGGGCCAGCAGGCTAAATGCAGCAACAGCGATGAGCGGAAGAAGCGGCCGCAGCACTCTTGGCGAGCGGGGGACGTAAGTCCCCCGGTAACCCTCGTCACCAGGGAGGTTAACGACTCCAACTCCCCTGAGAATGGCCAGCATCGCTGCAAACATCACGGCCCTTTCAAACTGTGCATGTCGAACGGCTTGGCGTCCTGTTCCAAATCGACGGTTTCGCCGCCGCGAATCGTACACATTGCCTTGAATATACGCGGATCGACTTTCCCGCTGACATGCCGCACGGACCCATCAGCCATCACCACGATCGACCCTCCCCCGGTGACGCCTTTGGTGCCTAAGCCGGTCGTTTTGTCAAACAACGGCTCGCGGGCGCCGCGAATCGTCGCGCCGCCGCCAAAAACCCAGGGATTGGCCAAATTTCCTGCTCCAGCGATCATTGCCGTTTGACTTTGCCCGTCGGCGATATCTTCCGCTCGCGCCACTTCGTCATAGCCGAAGACACCGGCCCGCGGGTCGGTTCGCGGCAGCTTCGCCGCGACCACGTTGCGGGCGTCTTCCACCCCCGAGATGCCGACAAAATGCGTCAGCGCGAGGCCGTCCAATGGATAGCCGCGCCACCGCTGGTAATCGTCGAGCGGATTGAGAAATTCCGGAATCAGCGCCGCGCCGACGACGACATTTCTTTTTTCCGCCAGCGACTGTTGGAAGTCGAATTGATCGTAAAGCTTCTGATGACCCAAAAACGGCAGCAGACCCGTTAGCCAACTAAAGTGTGCCGTCGGCGGCTCAGTCGGATCCGTGCGGCGAACGCTGGCCAGCTTTGCCCCCGGCTGCGCGTACCAATCTTCAACGCCGCGCGGCAGCTTGGCGATGGGTGCTGCCGGTCCCGATTTCTCGGAGCTGACTGACACCGCACTCTCGGCGGACGGCTCAGCCTCATTGGGCGGAGCGGGCGGTGGCGGGGGCAGGCTGCCGCTGCCTCGTGGCGCGGCCGACGATTTTTTTTCCTCAGCCGCCTTCGCGGGAGTCGTCGCAGACGAAGGCGCAGCGGTCGCCGCCACTTCTGGCCGCGGCCGCATGGCATTCATGATCGAAACGCCGGCGACTACGAGCACCAGCACGGTGGCGCCAACGGCGCCCATTAGCTTGAGCGTGTCCCACGGAATCTCTGGCTCGCGCGCCGGAAGTGGCAGCGCAGGACCGAGGCCGCCGAACACGTCATCCTCCGCCGGCAAACCTCCGCCCATCGGATCCGAATTCCCCGGAACGCGAATCATCCCTCCGCAGGCCGGGCAACGAGTATCTCGGCCGCGCAGCGATTCCGGTGCGGAAAAAGCTCGGCCACAGCGGCAAGAAACATAGATGCCTTGAGCCGTGCCGATGGAATTGCCAATTGCCAGCAGATTCCCGCACGCGGGACATGGCACCTGCTGGCCGAGGAGCTGCTCATTGGCAGCAAACCGCTGACCGCAGCGACAAGAGACAACAACAGGCATGGGAAGAATCCGTCGTTCAAAAGATAACGAATTCATTAGAATACGCACCTTCAGCTGCGCATAGAGCCGCCTGCCGACCGTCGCCTGTTTTCTCCGCCAGAGCCAATAAAATGAACTTGTATGGACATTTCTCCGGTTTTAGTCCGCGTCCGCGCCATCGCTGCCGATCTGGCTGGAAGCCTGCAAGTGATCGAGCGCGATCTGGCGGATAGCGGCAATCCCGAGCCGACTTACGCTCGCCTTGCGGACGTTTTGGATAATTGCCTCGCTGCTCTAACTGTGCTCAATATCTGGGGGCCGGACAATCGCCTGCCCTCGTCCGAAATCTGGAACGCGGCTGGCAAGTGGCTCTCCCGCGGCTGGCTGCAAAATCAGGCTCGTACCAAGCCGCGGGGTTACGCGGGCGATCACGAGATGCTCACCCGCGTTTACCAAAACTGGCGCTGCGATGATCCGCTAGGTCGTCTCTTTGACCGTTATTTTCAAGCCCAAGCCGCGCCGCAAGCCGTCCGCAACCGCATGCGGATGATCACCGAGTGGATTTCCGAGACGCTGGCGCAAGAAAAAGCGGCCAAAATCGCAGTCGTCGGTTCCGCATTTGGTCTGGAAATCCGCGACGCGCTTACGGCCGTGACAGCCGAAGCAAGGCCATCGGTCACGGCTGTCTTGCTCGACCTCGATCCGGCCGCGCTCGAATTTGCCCGCGACGAGCTTCGCCCGCTGCTGCCGCCCGAACAGCTCGTCCTTCAGCCGGCGAATCTTTTCCGTTTGCCCGCTCGTGCCCGCCTCGCCACCAAGCTCGCGGGCTCAAATCTCATCCTTTGCCCCGGCCTATTCGACTATTTCGACGATTCAGCCGCGATCGAAACGATCCGCTGCCTCTTCAGTCAACTTTCACTTGGCGGCCGTCTCATTATCTTTCAATTCGCCCCGCACAACCCCACGCGGGCCTACATGGAATGGTTCGCCAACTGGTATTTGACCTATCGCGACCAAAACGCCTTTCGACGACTATTTGAATCAGCCAACCTGGAAAATGCCGCGATCGAAATCGCCGCAGAGCCTTTAGGCATCAACCTTTACGCCAAAATCAGCCGCGATGAATAATCGCAAAAATAATGACTGCCCCGGGCCGTATAATTCACCGGTCCCAAATTTGCGATTCACACGTTCCATTTCGATCACCTGCCAAATTGAATTCCAAGACTCGCCGCCAAACGGCGAATGATTACCATGCACATGTCGCCATTTTTTTGGATGGACTTCCGCTATCTCATTTTCCTTGCGCCCGCGTTCCTGCTGGCGGCGATCGCTCAGCTTTGGATTCGCTCGGCTTACGCCCGCGGCCAAAGCATCGCCACGAGCATCAGCGGCTTCATGGCTGCTCGAAAAATTCTCGATGCCGCCGGCCTGACCGATGTCCAAATCGAAGAAGTGCCCGGACAGCTCTCCGATCACTATGACCCGCGCGCGAAAGTCCTGCGCCTCTCGAGCGAAAACTACCACGGCCGGAATCTCGCCGCCGTCGGCGTTGCCGCGCACGAAACCGGCCATGCGTTACAGGACGCGCACGGCTATTTTCTAATGACCCTTCGCAACCTCGCCGTGCCCGCCGCCAACTTCGGTTCCGGTGCCTTCATGTTCCTCCTGATCCTGGGCATGTTGTTCCATGTCACAGGACTGATTTGGCTCGGAATCATCGCCTTCAGCGGCGTGGTCGTGTTCCAGCTCGTGAACCTACCGGTCGAATTCGATGCCAGCTCGCGCGCCAAGGCCTTGCTCGTCTCCGAAGGTATCGTCCATCAGTTCGAGATGGGGCCGGTCAACAATGTGCTCAACGCCGCGGCCCTGACCTACGTCGCCGCGACGCTACAAGCCATTCTGCAGCTTCTTTACTACATCTACGTCTTCACGGGCGACCGCCGCCGATAAGCGACCGCCGCCGATAAGCAATCGTCGCCTAGGCCACAGCGCCAGTAGCTGGATGCGTCAAGTTGGCCGCCGCCTTCGCGTCTTTCCACCACAGCCAAACGAACACCGGCGCCAGCACGATCGCCGTCCATTGATAGCCGGTCAACCCGAGCAGCAATCGCGCCTCAGGCCGAATGAATTCGGTGAGGAAGCGATATGCGAGATAGGCCAGGACGTACAGCTTGATGAGTTGGCCGCGGAGTAGGCCACGTTGCTGGAGGCCAAACATCACCGCAGCCATCATGAGATGAAACACCGATTCGTAAAGCTGCGTCGGATGCCGCGGCAGCGAATCACCGCTGCGCTGGAAGCAAACGCCCCATGGCAGACTAGTCGGTGTGCCGTAGCAGCAGCCGCCGACGAAGCAGGCCAGCCGGCCGATCGCGACACCGACCGCAACGGGCACGGCGAACGTGTCGCCCGTCTTAACACGGATGTCCATTGTCCACTTGGCCAACTCGACGCCAAAATAACCGCCGACGATTCCCAGCAGGATCGTCTTGCCGTCCGAGAGCCACGCAGTGCCGCTCACTAAGCCCGCCCAGTCCGTCAAAGCGAAGGGCAGCTTCGCTCCAATCATCGCGCCGCAGAAGCCGCCGATGCCTAAGCTGAGCTTTTGCCACCAAACGAGCAGCAGCTTCGCTTGCCACCGTCGGAGCAGAACGCTCATCACCACCACGGCGGCGAGCATGATCAGCGTGTACCGAAAATCGTGCGTCAACGACCGATGCCTCGCGAGGATGTCACGCGTGCCGGACCGCCTTCGTCAGCGCCTCGACGAAGAAGTATTCACCCCACATCACCGATTCATCGACACCGAGGTTTTTCTTGGTGTGATAGACCCCGTGCTTGAGAATGCCTTCCCAGCCGGGCGTGTCGATCGCCAAATACTCCGGCTGCACCAGCGCGTCGAGCATTTTCAGTGCAGTTTGCTCGTACTTGCGGCGTCCTGCCGAGTCGCGGGAATAGCCAGCCAACTCCAGCAGCCCGCTGGCGGCAATCGCGCCCGCGCTTGATTCTTTTTGTGCACCCCATGGCGGCGGCTGGCGAGAATCGGCGTGAAAATCCCAGAACGGGACACCATCAACCGGCAGATGATCAACCCAATATTCCGCGTTTCTCTCGGCGACGTCCAGGAATTCCAAGTTGCCCGTCAGCGCATAGCACTTCGTATAGCCATATAACGACCAGGCCAAGCCGCGGGCCCAGGCACTGTTCGGTGCGAGGCCCTGGTGCGTGTCCTCACGCAAAAATTCACCAGACTGAAGGTCAAAAATGCCTTCGTGGGCGGTTGAACCATCGGGTCGAACGAGCCGGTCGCGCGTGGTCAGGCAATGGGCGGTGGCAACCCGCATCAACTCCGCGTCGCCCGTCTCTTTGGCCGCGTAGAAGATGATCGGCACGTTCATCATGATGTCGATGAACAGCGAATCGTCGCTGACGAACGACCGCAAGTATTGGCCTTTCTCCTTGAACCGCATCGCCAGCGTGCGTCCCGCTTGCACGAGCACATCATTCAGCCGCTTGTCGTTGGTTAGCTGATACCACGGCAGATACGTGCTGAGGAAGATGAACCCGAGGTCGTGCACATCCCGATCGTGCTGCCGATGCTCGAGCAGCTTCGAATAGTGCTCGGCTTTCGCGCGCCAATGATCCGCGTGGCCGCGGAGGACAAACTGCCACATCATCCCGCCTAAAAAACCGTCGGTCCACTGCGTCCATTTCTCGCCCGTGTGCCGCCATTTGCCTTGCACCGTGTACATCGGGAAATAATCCGGATGCTTCTCGATCAGTGTTTTCACTTGCCGCTCGGCAAAATCGAGCGCGCGGTTGTAGGAATCGGTTTGTTGTGCGGATGCCATGACTTGTGCTCTCAGCCGGGAGCTAACTTGCACCGGGCGTGGGGCAGGCATCTTGCCTGCCATTCAGTCACGGCAGGCTAAAATCCTACCCCACGACAACCGGGACCAGGTTTCGTCCCGGCTAATATACAGACACGGCAGGCAGGACGCCTGCCCCACGCTTAACGAACCACGGTCTCGCGGATTCGTTCGGAGAATCTCGCGTCGTCTTTGTATTGCAAGATGCGGTCGCTCACCCGCGCTCGGCGGCGGACCTCGACGAAGGGGAGCGAGGTGTCGATGAGCTTGAGATCGTAGGCATACTCGTCAGAGTAGCCGGGCAAGAGGACGCGGTAATCATACGGCACCTCGCCGGGCACAATCGCGTTGATATGGCGAACGATGTTCGTGGTGCAGTTGTTGCGGAGCGTGTCGTAAAACTCCGGGTGATCGTGAAGCTGATTCACCCGCTTCATCACGTCGAGAAACAGGGCCTTGGCCTGCGCTGGCGTCGCGGTGCTGCGATAGAGCAGGACATCCACGTGCCGAAATTCCGGCCGCACCGGCAACAGATCGTGCTCATCGGCGACAACATACATCAGTTCGAATTGCCCGAGGAAGCCCGCCGCCGTGCTGTACGACTCGCCCTTCTCCAGCCGCACTTCGACCGAGACGCCCACGTATTCGTCTCCCTCGAAGCCAAAGCTCAGCATCGTGTGGGCGATCGCTTTGTTCTCGGCAAACGGAATCACGACGAAATCGACCGACTTGATCTTCGCCAGGTCATACGTCTTGTCGTAGTAATCGACGACGCAATCGCGGTACGTGTAATACTCGGCGTTGCGGACATTGCGGATGCGAGCTTTGTCGCCGTCGATCTCCGCCGAGGCGAGAACCTTTTGCTCATCGATCCAGTCGCGGTCGTTCGATGGCTTTCGGTTATCGGCGTTCAGAAACGACAGGTCGAGCTGGGGCGCTTGCCACTCGGGAAACTCGAGCTTGGGCGGGGCGACGTCGGTCAGGTGGCTGATCAGCTCCACCGCGCGCGATTGACCCGTTGTGCCGGCCGTTTTCGGCTGGACCGAGGCGCAGCCGGCGAGACCAGCAACGGCCGCGGTGATCGCAATGACGACGGTGCGCGACAAAGCCCGTTCCATTCTCGTAAGCCGGGAGCAAACCTGCTCCCGGGATAGGGCAGCCATCCTGCCTGCCATTCAGGCAGTCGTGGGGTAGGCTTCCAGCCTGCCATGACAAGCCTTTAGCCGAAACCAAATCTGGTCCCGGATTTTGCCAGCGAAGAAATATCAGTCAGTGCGGTTTGGGGCAAGATCGGCCGTCACTAGCGCTCGCTGCTAGCGGCACAATCGCTACAGACGGCATTCGTCCCCGTTCGGCGCTCTGCACAGGTCACCGTCGCCGCCAAAATGCTACGTTTTCTCTGCCCACTAGCATCTTGGCGAGGTCCCGCGTGTCCCTACGTTTCATCCTGCTCAGCCACTTGGCCACCGGTATCGCCCTCGCGCTCTGCCTCTGCACCGGCTGCAGTAAGCCCACTAAATCGGCGGCCGAGCTCGATGCCAGCGATCTGCTCGCGCTCTTGCAAGACCGCCAAAAAGCCGACGCTCACCACTTCATTGAAACGGACCTCGGCCGCTTTCGCGTGACTCACAAGCAAAGCGACGGCGAGGACCCGCTGTACGTGCAATTTCACTTGTACGGCATCGTGCCGAAGGACCGCGAGGCGAAATTCTCCCAACAGTGGCCGAAATTCGAGCGGCGAACTCGCGACGCGATCATTTCGCTCGTGCAGCGGTGCGAGGTCGATCAGCTCTGCGACCCCAGCCTCGCTCTCCTCAAGGAGGAGGTCTCGTCCACCGTCAACCAGGTCCTCCGCCAACGGCTCGTCATCGACGTCGCCTTCAGCGACTACTCGACGGATCTGGAGGCCGGCATGCCCTGGAGCATTCCGCCTGGCGCTGAGGCCAAGGCGCCCAAGAGCGGCGGCCATGGCGGCGGGCACGGCCACTAGCCGAACTTTGATCAAGCGGGCCTGCGAGGCCCTTCCTTGGCCATCACCGCGAATTGCAACTAAGGGCCTATCCCAGAACCGGCGGGGACTGGCTCATTTTTGCTTTGTACTCGAAGCAAAATGTGCCTGTCCCCCTCTCTGTGCCGGTGACGGGATAGGTCCTAAGTTTGTCGGCGTGAGCCGATGACGCAGATCAAAAAGCTCGCCGCCTGCGATACGTACGCAGCCCCAGGCCAGGCGCAAGGCGACCCTGTCGCGGCCATGAGGGGAGATTGTAAACCGAGGTAGAACCCTTAAACTCGCGGAAACTTCCGACGTTCGACGACTTCCGACTGCATTAATAACAATCTTCCGCGACGGATCGTCTGGACCGCGGCTGCCATAACAGTTTTGCGTTCCAATCGGAATTCAATTTCACGAGAAACTCTTCTTGGGGCATAAACAATGACTCGAAACCGCCACAACAACTTGCTCTCGCGGCGAACGGTCCTCGGTGGCACAGCCGCTCTTGCCACCCATGCGATGCTGCGGCGTACCGTCTTCGGTGCAAATGAAGCCAAGCCCAACTCCGTTTTTAGCGGTGTTCGCATTGGTTGCATTACTTACAGCTACCGGGGCGGCCCCGACACGGCTGAGTACACGCTCGAATGCCTCCTCAAAGATGGCCTCAGTGAAACGGAATTGATGGACGGACCGATCCGTTCGTTTGCCGGCCTCCCGAATCGCGCGGGCAAAGGCGGCGGCAAGAAGGGAACCGCGAAGGGAAACGCGAAGGGCGGCGACAACGCAGGCAACGACGAGCCGCCGCCCCTCGATGCCGACCGACCTAAGGTGCGTGAGGCGCAGCTCATGAAGTGCGAGCAGCTCCGAAAAATGTTCAACGACGCCGGCGTCAATATCCACATCCACAAAATTCCCTTCGGCCAGATCGACGACGACATCGACTTCAATTTCCAGATCGCCAAGGCCCTCGGCTGCAAAGCGATCACCACCGAGCGCAACGACGAACTAGCCAAGCGACTCGCGCCCTTCGCCGCCAGGCACAAGATCTGGGTCGCCTTCCACAACCACACCAACAACATTCCGACGATCGAATCCATTGACCCGCTGATGCAAATCGGCGACTACATCGGCTTCAATTTCGACATCGGTCACTACGTCGCCGGCACCCAGGGCAAGTCGCCCATTCCCGTGATCGAAAAATATCACGACAAGATCATCAGCCTGCACCTAAAGGATCGCAACGCCGAGGGCGCCAACCTTCCCTGGGGCCAGGGCCAAACGCCAATCAAAGAAGTGCTGCTCCTGCTCAAAAAGGAGAAGTGGCCCATCTACGGCGATATCGAAGTCGAATACAAAATCCCCGACGGCTCCACCCCCGTCGCCGAAGTCGCCAAGTGTGTCCAATACTGCAAAGAAGCGCTGGCTTGACTGCGGGCAGCGGGGGGAGAGTAATTGTTTGCGGAAGTGTTGTGACCATTAGTTGCTCAGGTCTTTGTTCTGAGTGTCGCCACAACTAATCAACCGATTCATCATCGGCTTCTTCGGTCCCTGATTCTTTCACGTCGTTGGCGGCGACGTTTTCCGCGAGCATCCCATCAAACAGACCGAGCTGTCGCTTGTGCTTGCGGCCCAGCCGCTTCTTCTTGCGTTTATGCGGATCGATGACCCCGGCGGCAATGAGCTGATCGCGTCAGATCAATCCGCCTTTAGAATTTCCCCGCGGGTACGCCTCCTCCAATTCCCGCAACCAGGTTTCCAGGTCCCAGTCGCAAGGCTCGCCCCCAAGATAATAGCCATCGACCTCGGGATCGTAGATAAAATCGTCCAGAATGGTTGCGGGCCTTTCCCATTCCTTGACCTCTCCGTTGGGAAGCACACGCCGGTCGATGATCGGCGGCGTGGTTCGCGGCGGCCTGGGACCACTTCCAGGACTCACCGTCGGAATCCGAGTGTTGCTCCGTCACAGATTTCCTCCAGTAGTTCTGCCTGAATAGGCTCCATCTCCACGAGCAACGTCAGAACGTTCAGCACATGGAGCAACTCCGTTGTATATTCCGCCAGCCAGTGGCCCGGCTGAATATCTCCTAGTTTCGAGGGCGGCCGACGATCACCGATGATCGGCCGCTCGCGGTTTTTCTTGCGGTAGCTGAACCACTGCGTCAGCACCTGCCTGCCAGAGACTTCGTACTGCCACACTGCGGCGGACACATTTTCGACAAATCCCTTGCCCACCACCAGGCGACGCTTACTTGCATCGTAGCCAATCTCGTCAGGTATGGAATCGGCGTCGTCAGGAATTGCACCCTCCTTCGAGATGCGTGGCGCCTTATTCGTCGGTAGCCGCGACGGACAAGAGACGCCCTGGCGACCAAGTCCGCTGTCGAATTCATAGGGGCGCACACAGCACCGATTGAAGCAGCTCTACGCGGAAAATCCTCGCGAGCTACAACCCATAGGGCAGGAAAAGGCCTGGAGTCAATTTGCATTCAACCAGCCAAGCTTTCGGCCGTCAGTGATGCTAAATCGCTCGTCAAGGAAATAAGCCAGAGCACCCGCCAAAATGCGCTCGGCGCCCACCTTGTCGTAACCAAGGTTCCTGCGCAGTTGAATCCACCGATCTTGCATTGCCGCCTGGATCATCACGCTGCAGTCTTGTGCGGAATGGCCGCCCTCGTAGGGTCTGTTTGTCGATATGTACGGCCTTAATTCCCGCACAGCATCGAGCTTCGCCGGCGGGCTCTGATCGACGACGACCATCAAGACCGCGCTCCGTAACGGTTTTCGGGGTGTTGGAAGGCTGAATCCAAGCCCAATCCGAAGCGCTGAATCTCGTTAGATTCATCGGTCGCACGAATCTTGCGATCGAGCAGGGCGTCGTTCAAATCTGAGTCCCAAGCCTCGGTCTTATAGTCGTACATCCGGTGATGCTTGTCAAAGAATTGAAGGGACAGTTCAGGAGGACTGCGAAGTCGGATTAGCCGAACCGCGTTGAGGCTGGCAGCGTAGTGAGTGGTTTGATGGGGGGCGATTCAGTTCTGGGGGGCTTTTTCACGGAGGTTCTCTATGTTGCCCCTGCGCTTGGAGTCGCTGATC
>DASXLL010000182.1:0-3233 GCA_036496265.1 Pirellulaceae bacterium
GGGATGGCCACAGCTAAAGCTATTTGCCGGATTATGAGGTTGCCTTCTCTACCCGACGACACTGAGGCTCAGAGAACGCGATCCGAGCGAGTAGGCCTCCGATCTGCCTCGAAATCGAGGCGCCAGTCCAATCCCCGGCGAACCGCCAAGCCTCGTCGTGCGTGAGTCGGCGTATTACTAAGCGCCGGTCGCTGCGGCGCGCTCGGCTGTGGCTTGTTCGCCACGGCAAGCGACTTTTTGCATCGACGCCACTATCGCCTCTGGACATCCCCGACAGTTTCACTGCGGCTGGATGGCGAAAGCCGGTTTGGCGACTGGCGGAAGCCAAAAGGCCTTCCCTCCCGATCTGCCCCGCAGAACGGATAAGCAGATCGGACGCCAAGGGATCATTGTTGGCAGTCATGATCGCCAACGTGAGCCGTCTAATCAAGGCTTTGAGCTGACAGGGAGGCGACGGTTTGCTCTGCGAGCCGTCGCTTCTTGCCGTTTGTTCCTATTGGCGTCGCTCGCTAGTTCGACTGGCGATGTAGCTCCTGCAGAAGTCCTCAGCAGTCTTGGGATCAGAGTGGAAGCCGACTTGGCGCAGCTCCTCGCTAAGTTCTTCGCCCTCGTAGTCCTCATAAAGCTCGAAGAAGGCATTGAGCGTCAGATGTTCTGGTCTCGGCTTAGAGGCAAGTTCAATGCCGCCAAGAGCATGATAGCCGAGCAATGAAGGGGAAGACCGCAATCACCTTCGACGCGGCCTCCAGCCAAGTCAGGGCTAGTTCGAGATATCCCGGACGTTCATTGTCGCTCTCGGCTTCTCCCGCCCGCCGAAAACATTCTTCTGCCATTGCACAATATTCGTCGGTGACTGACATCGTGCCCTCCCCTTGCTTGTCAGTCCGCCGCTCGTTGATGGCCTTGAACGCTTGCTCTTTTTAGCGGCTCTTCCATCATGCAGTGGGCTTCGTCAGCTTCTTGATCCACCAATTGAGTGGTTTGTTCAGCCAAATCCAGCCAAGCCTCCGCCATGATTAGCACACCAACCTTATCCGGTAGGTCCTTGGCTTTTTCGGTCAAGTCAAGGGAAGCGGTGACAAAGCGTTTATACTCGTTTTTGAAACGCATGCGCTGTCCCCCCCGTCATGTGAGGACTTTCAGCGGCGAAAAGATTTGTGGTCCCGCCGTTTCCCGAAGTTAACAAAACACGCGACCCCCTCAATTCAAATGGGCGCGAGGAACCAATGACCGAATGCCGCACCCCGCCGCCGCTGCTAAGATTTCATCAGCCGTCGCAACGCTTTTCTCAATCTCGATGAGTGTTGGATCGTCGTCGTTTGCCCGCGAACTATTCACTCGTTTCGATACTGGCCACCGCTGTAACACGTCTTCGTCGGCTGGCTTCATGATTGCGACTGCATCTTTGGTTTCGCCGCTTTCCCATTGCTCAAAATCTTTGTGTTCGAGAATAACCGGCATCCTATCGTGAACTTCAGCAACGAATTTGTTTGGACCGGTAATCACCATGGCGTACGACTTGAGGTTTTCCCCTGCCGTCTTCTCTCGCCATTCATCCCAAAGACCTGCAATCGTGAGCGGCTGGCCATCGCGTCTGGTGAAATAATACGGTTGCTTTCCGCCCGGTGTGTCTTCCCATTCATAATACCCACTCACAGGCATGAGACAGCGAGTTAGTTGGAATGCGCCGCGAAAGAATGGATTACTTGCGACAGTCTCAGCACGCGCGTTGAAGGTGGCTAGTTTCAATTCCTTTAGCGGCTTGCTCCACCAACTTGGAACCAAACCCCATCGCATCGGAAGTAATTCACGTTTCTCATCTTCGCGCACTACGACGTCAATATTCGTTGTCGGGCAGACGTTGAAGCGGGGCCTTAGATTGTGCGGTGGGGCGTTAAGCGTCAGCCGATAGAGCCAAACGATTTCTTCCCAAGTTAGATTGTAGGTTGAACGACCGCACATAAGTGATTCCGATTGGACCTGGACCAGGAACTTAGTCCCACTGTGACCGTTTAAACTCCAAAAATAACTACGCCAAGGAGCCGGGCGAATTCTACGACTTCAAGGCACCGCTCGACGCTGAGTACAAGATCTGCCGCAACTGGGCCGGCGAGCCGATCGAGAGTCTCGCGCCGCCGGATGCGCCGTCAATCGTGACCGAGCCTGCCCCCGCGGTCGACGAGTGTGCCGCCGATTCCGAGGAAGATAGCGCTGCGCACGATCACACTGATCACGTCGGCGATTTCGACAACATCGATGAGTTCGGGGCTGACATCGTGGCGGAAATGGCGGCGGCCCGTGAGTCACACTCCACCGTGGAATCTATACCGGCGAGCGAGCCGGAAAATCCGCCACCGCAGCGAAATGACCAAACGCCACCACCGCGGAGCGGCAATGGTCATGCCGGGAATGGCTTCGATCAATACCGGGGCGATTACCACGACACCCAATCCGAGAAACATGCCGGCAAGCCCTACCGACCGATCCGCATTGCGCTCTTGACGCGGGGCTATCGGGTGGCGCGAACCTTCCCGTTCACGGTACCGGGCGAAGCAGAGCCGCGCTTTTACGAGGACCGCTACGAGCTCCAACCGGGGACCGCCCCGACCAAGGAGCGCCCGCGCAAGACCAGCCGATACTGGCACCGCGCCGACGGACAAGAGCTCAGTGACACCGGGCCCCGCCGCATCATCTACAACTGGCCGGCGATCATGGCAGCTGGCCCCGGCGCCACCGTGTTCATCACCGAAGGAGCAAACAAATCCGAGCCGCTGAGCAAAGCGGGGTTTCTCGCCACCGCTGCGCCCTATCATCAGTGGGGGCCCGGGTGCGTCAGCGCCCTGGCCGGCGCCAACCTGATCTACCTCGAGGACCACGATCTCCCCGACGAAAACGGCCGCATCAAAGCCGAGGAACTCTCAGCCGACGCCCGCAACAAGCTTGCGCCTGTCGCCGCGAGCTTCCGCATCGTGCCAGCGTTGCAGCTGTGGAAGAACCTCAATTGCAACGGCGAACCGCCGCACGGCTGGGACGTGAAGAACTGGCTTGAGGCGGACGGCGTCGACCCGCTGAAGCTGCTCGACATCTGTCGCGAGATTCCGCTTGACGGAAGCGAGCTCGGCGAATGGGACGCCGGCGATTTGTTGGACCAAGGTTTACCGCCGCCGCGGCAGTGGATTTACGGCAAGCAGCTGTGTCGCTGCTTCTCATCGAGCCTCGTGGCGCCAGGTGAT
>DASXLL010000183.1:0-22743 GCA_036496265.1 Pirellulaceae bacterium
ATTCTGCACCAGTTCGGGTTTGATCATCGGCGGCTGGCGGTGCCGTATAAGGGGCTTAGCGTGCGGCTGACGGATCAGGGCGGGAAAGTCGTGAGCGATCTTCTGGCGTAGCGTCTCCGATTCGAGCGGATCGCCACCAGTAATGAATTTCAACGTCGTTGCCGCAATCGTCGTCGATGGCCTTGTGCAAATCGAGTTCGGTAATCCGATCATCGCATGGATTGAAGCCATAATTGCGGCATTCGCCCAATATCGGTCCCATGCAGTCGCCTGCGGGCTTCCACAAAGTAGTCCAATTGCGTTGAGGGGAACACCGAAATACGATTTGCACGGTGGCAGGACCAGCCGGTAAGGGAGCGCAGTTGGCTGCAAGTTTGTCGCGAATGCGTTGTTTCCAGGGCTTGGTCGTGTGGCCCGCGCCAGCATCAATCTCGGCGTGCTGCCAGTCAGTCAAGATTGGCTGCTGAGCGAAAGCAGTACCAATCGCAATGCGATGCTGCACTCCCACTTGTTTCGTCGCACGGACCAAGGCGAAGCGACCTGGCGGTAACCATTTCGTCCCGAATAACGGAAACAAATAGTTCTCCAAATCGCAGGCTATCAATAACGTCTTAGGATCGCTTACACCGATTCGGAAATCGAGGAACAACGGCTCATCGCTATCCGGCAATGGCCTGAGTGCGGAAATCAGCTCAGACAAATAAGCGTTGAGCCGAATTTGTGATGGTGCAGATTTTGCATCCCACGATGCAAGCAACGGCTTGAGCACTGGAACTTCGCGGTAAATTGGGCCGGCTCGCCATATTGTCTGAATGGGCATTGCCGAAGCGCCTCATCGACGTGTTCATAGGCCGCCTTCATACAGATCGGCGATGGGGAAACACAGTCCGTAATCGTCCCAAACTAAGTCGCCGTCCTCAACCCGGAAACTGGCGAATCTCTCCGCTTCGAGATACAAGCGAATCAGAGGATTTGTGTTACTTCTTAAGAACGGCTCGAAGTCGATCAGCCGTCGTACGCCGTCGCTGAACGATACGTTGAGTTTGTAGTCTGCGATGCGCTCAGCCGCGGTGATTTCGATCAATGCACCTTCGGCGAGCATTAGCCGAGGCGCTGCGTGATCGTCTGAGGCTCGATCGGTTTGTGGAGTACGAAGTAGTCGATCCATTTTTGCACAATTTCGTCTGCGTAGTGTTCCACCAATTCTTGAAAGTGCTTCAAGTCGGACGAAACCAGCGGCCGCCGACCTCGGACCGCGGAATAAACGATTCGCACGACTTGACCATTCTCGATAATGAACTCCGCCTTGCTTTCCCGGCCTTGGCATTTGCCATGCACATGTACGGGTTCGTGTTCGTTCGAGTAGAACAGCACGACGATACCCAAGTATTCATAGAGCTTTGGCATAGAAACGTCAAACACTTACCAATGGTTATTATAATGCGAGGCAGCAGCGGTTTCGCGGCAAATGGAGCGAAGCGTGACCTTACGACCCCGCCATGATTACCTTAATATTTGTTTGTTCCGCGCAAGTTATGCAATCCCAGGTTTTTTGCTTCGCAGTTGAACTATAACCGTGTCCGCCGCGTCTTTTTCTACCGGTTATTGCACGAACGTCCATGCGGGGGCGACGCTGGATGTGACGCGGGCGAATTTGGAGCGATATGCGCTGGCGGTGAAGGAGCGATATAGCCCGGATCGGCCGATGGGTGTGGGATTGTGGTTGTCGGCGAAGGCGGCGGAGGAATTGACGCGGAGCGCGGGTGAGGGGGAGTTTGCGGAGTGGCTGGCAACTCGGGGACTGGTGCCGTACACGCTGAACGGGTTTCCGTACGGCGACTTTCATCAGCAGGTGGTGAAGCATCGGGTATATGAGCCGACCTGGTGGCAGCCGGAGCGATTGCACTACACGATGCAGCTGGTGCAGATTCATGACCGGATTTTGCCGCCGGGGATGGAAGGGAGCATTTCGACGCTGCCGATTGCGTGGGGGACGCCGTGCCCGAGTCGCGCAGAACTGGAACAAGCTGCGGCGCAGCTACGGCAGGCGGCGGCGTGGATGCACCAGCTTGAGGATGAAACGGGACGGCTGATTTATTTGTGCCTAGAGCCGGAGCCGGGATGCGTGTTTTCGTTTACGGATGATGCAGTTCACTACTTTCAGTGGCAGCTGTTTGGCCATGAAGACGAAGAAATCGTGCGGCGACATATCCGGATTTCGCATGATGTGTGCCATGCGGCGGTGATGTTCGAAGAGCAGGAGGAAGTGCTGCGGAAGTTTGCGGATGCGGGCATTCAGGTGGGGAAGATTCAGGTGTCGGCGGCGCTCGCGATGGATTTGGATCTGTTCGAGCCTCCGGCGGATCAGGCGCGGCGGGCGGCGATCAAGCAGCTTTCGCAATATGCCGAAGATCGGTATTTGCATCAGACGGTGGTGCGGCGCGATGACGAGGATCTGTTTTATCAGGATTTGCCGGCGGCGCTGGAGGCGGAATCAGCCGATCCGCGGGGCGAGTGGCGAGTGCACTATCACGTGCCGATTTATTTGCAGGAGTTTGGAAAGTTGCGGGCGACGCAGGAGCAGATTGGGGAGTGTTTGGCGGCGGTGAAGAAGTATTCGAATTGTCAACATTTCGAGGTGGAGACGTATGCGTGGGGCGTGTTACCGCCGGAGCTGAAGCAGCCGGATTTGGCGGCTGGCATAGCCCAAGAGCTGCAGTGGTTTGAGAATGTGACCAAAGCAGATTTTGAACAGAAGGAAACGGAGGAGTAATAATGCGGCTTTGCTCGACGGAGTATTTCGGTCTTATCTTTGTTACCTTCGTTGCCTTCTGTTAGATCTCTGATTCATTTGGCTAGTGGTGTGAGGACGATGTTGCGGAATTCGATGTCGGCGCCTTCGGCTTGGAGGCAGATGGCGCCCCGGGTTTGGCTACAGTGGGTAACGTGGTTGACGAGGTCGCCGTTGACCCAGATCGTGATCTGGTCGCGGTCGCAGAGAATCTTGTAGTCGTTCCATTCTGGAATTGGGCGCTCGGAATTGTCGGTGAGGTTGTAGTGGCGGCGGCCGACGACGCGTTTGTCGGCGTTTTCAATTTCACAGGTGGTGCCGATGACCCAGATATCGCCGGCGTTTTGGTGGTTGAGTTGGGCCTCGAAGGAGCGCGGCCAGACGTTGAGCGCGCCGGGGTCGGTGGTGTGGAGAAGGACGCCGCTATTGCCGCCGGGAGTGCCGGCGGGGAAGCGCCACTGCAGCGTGAGCGTGTAGTTTTCGAAGTCATTGCGGTCGGTGCGGATGTAGCCGCGAAGCTTGTCCGGGCGGTTGCCTTGGCAGACGAGAATGCCGCCGGGCGCGACGCTCCAGACGTCTTTTAGTTCGACGCCTGGGACGGAGATGGTGGCGGTCCAGCCGGTGAAGTCGCGGCCGTTGAAGAGGGTGACTGGATTCTTGTCGGATGCGAAGCCGAAGTCGGCAAGCACGGCGGCAATTGTTAGTGCCGCAATTGTCGGGCAGGTATGCAGTGGCACCCAAGAGCTATTTGGCATCGCCATTGTCTTTGGCCTTTTCGATTTTGCCGAAGAGGTTGCCGCCGACGGGGCCGTGTTGCCAGGTGCCGGCGTAGCGGTTGTCGTAGATGAGGACGCGGGCGGTGAAGGTGCCGAGGCCGGGAATGGCCATGTTGGTGAGGGTGATGATGGGGGTGTCGCCGGCCCATTTGATTTCGAGGGGCATGGGGATGGTGGTGTCTTTGTCGCCGTATTTGATGCGGGCTTTGATGAGCCAGACGTCGCCTTCGGGCAGTTTGGTGGCGCTGGTGATGGTGTATTCTTCGGCTTTGGGCGCACGGTCTTCACGGCCGGCCACTGAGTAAGCGCCGGTGAGTTTGGCGCCGGTGAGCGTTTCTTCGAGCTTCTTGACGAGCTCTTCTCGGGAGGGGGTGGCGTCTTTCTTGACGGGCTCTTCGGCGAGGAGGGGAACAAAAGTGGCGGCGAGGAGGGCGAGTGCGGCGGAACAGATGGGACGTGACATGGGCGGCTCCTGGGCGGAAAGGGGCAGGTATTGCGAAGTATAGCGGAGGGGGTGTTCAGCCGCACTGCATGCGCGCTTCGCAACTGAAACTCGAAATCTGAAGCACGAAGCACGAAACAAATTCAAAGCACGAATCTTGAATGACCAAAGCGCCATCCGAGCGTTTGAAACATTTCCAGCTTCTTCATTTGAATTTGTTTCGGATTTCGGGTTTTGTGCTTCGTTCTTTGGCTGTGGCCAATAGGCCATGCTAGGATGCGCAAAAAAGAAGGGCGGCGCCCGATCAACGGTTGATCGAGCGCCGCCCGGGCATCATTTTCGATTGAACTGGGTTATCCGCGCAAGACCCGCCACTCATACGATCGCCGTGTTATGCTTCGCAAAACACAGCCACCCAAATCAGCGGATTTCCTCGTAGGCTTCGTGGCTGGATTCGCTTTCGTCCTCGCCGCGGAAGGAGGCGACGCGGTTGATGGGGGAATGCTTGCGCGAATCGGCGCCGCCGCGTTCGCCGCTGCGAGCGCAGTTGATGCACTCGGTGGCGTAGGGCAGAGCCTTCAGCCGCATCGGGGCGATCGCTTTGTCGCACGATTCGCAGCGGCCGTAGCGACCTTGCTTGAGCTTGTCGAGCGCGGCTTCGATCTGGGCCAGCTCGCGCGATTCGAAGCTGGCCATTTGCGAGCGGAGCTCGGCCTGCTCGGTGGCGATGGCGGCGTCGATCTCGTCGCCGACCGACTGCTCGTTTTGCGATCGCAGCATGCTCATATCGCCGGCCAAGGCTCGACGGAGCGCGTCCCGCCGACCCATTAGCTGTCGCTTGGTTTCTTTGATTAATACTGTTCGGTTCATGAAAGCCTCCCCCACGGCTCGCCGCTCGCCCCCGCTGCGGTGGTCCGAGGTCGTGGTCTATTCTCTGTCCCTGCCGCTGTACTTATGCGGATTGCCTTTACTCATACCTCTACGCATATACGAATCTCGGGCCGTTTTAGTTCGCCTGGCTAAATCGCTTTAGTTCAAGCAGGTCAAGGGTTTGTGGATGGTTCATTGGTTCGCACGCTGCCGCAACCATACTGCCGCGGTGGCAGCAGGAGCGCGGCTCGCGAGGGAAGATGCAACCCCCGTGCCGCTAGCGGCAATGGTGAGACGCCGGCGGGGGGCCTTTTGGTTCGCGGAATCGCTGGAATTTCGTTCATTATTCAAAAACGAGGGGCGGACCGGAGGCTATAACAAAAGCTTCGGATGCCGCTGTGATGGTTTTCGACCCAGCGGCTGATTCAACGCGAAGGTCATTGTTCGCTGGTTGCCGCGCGGGGGCGATTACAACTTTGTCAGGTCAATTCGCCGAGCCGGAACAGAAATTGAGCCGCGTGAGCGAGTCGCCGCTGAAGATTGCTTATTTGACGGCGGGCGCGGCGGGCATGATTTGCGGGAGTTGCTTGCACGACAATACGCTGGCGCGGGCGCTGATTGCGCTGGGCCATGATGTACAGCTCATTCCGCTCTATACGCCGATTCGCACCGATGAGGAGGATGTCAGCTCGCAACGCATCTTCTACGGCGGCATCAACATGTATTTGCAGCAGAAGTCGCGGCTATTTCGCTGGCTGCCGCGGTGGGTCGATCGGTGGCTCGATTGGCCGTGGCTGATTCAGTGGGCTTCGGGCCGAAGCGTGAAGATTGATCCGCACGAAGTGGCCGATCTGGCGATTTCGATCCTGCGAGGGACCGAGGGTTACCAGAAAAAAGAGGTCGAGCGGCTGACAGAGTGGCTGACCGGGTCTTTGCGGCCGGACATTGTTGTGTTCAGCAACATGCTCACGGCTGGATGCGTGCCGGAAATCAAGCGGCGGATGAATGTGCCGGTGGTCGTGACGCTGCAAGGCGACGACGTCTTTTTGCGCGGACTGCCGGAGACGCATCAGCCGTTGGCCTTAGCCGAGCTTGCGCGGCTGTCGCACTCGATCGACGGCTTTATTGCTCACAGCCGGTTTTATGCCGATGCGATGGCGGAGTATATGCGGATTGAGCGGGCGAAGATTGCGGTGGTGCCGCTGGGGATTGATACGCGGGATTTTGAGGGAGCAAACGTCGAACGCAGATTGCCGAGTGCGGAAGGCGGAATGCGGGATGCGAAAGTAGGTCGGCCACCGACGGTGGGTTATTTGGCTCGGCTGGCGCCGGAAAAAGGGCTGCACGTTTTGGCGGAGGCTTTTATTCGGTTGCGGGCGATGCCGGGGACAGAGCAAGCTCGGCTGCGGATTGCGGGATGGCTCGGCGAGACGAATCGAGCGTATGTCGAGGAGATTTTTGGCCGGCTGCGGAGCGCGGGACTCGCCGGTGCGTTCGAATTCCTGGGCGAAATTGATCGCCACGCAAAGGTTGAATTCCTGTCGTCGATCGACGTGCTTTCGGTGCCGACGACGTACCGCGAGCCGAAAGGTTTATTCGTGCTGGAGGCGATGGCCGCGGGAGTGCCTGTGGTGCAACCGGAGCATGGGGCGTTTCCGGAGGTGCTGGCGGCAACCGATGGCGGTTTGCTGCACCGGCCAGAAGATCCGCAGCATCTGGCCGAGCGGCTGCACGAATTGCTGATTGATGTCGAGAAGCGGCAGCGGTTGGGGACGGCTGGGCGGCGCAACGTACATACGGGCCGCAACGCGCGCGAGATGGCGATCCAGACAGCCCAAGTGCTGGCGGCCGTCATTGGGCACGGCCGGGCACCGCGAGACGGCGGCTCCAAAGTTCCTGTTCATTCAAGTGCGGTCGACAGGGCTTGAACCTGCACGAGATTTCTCCCGCCAGCCCCTCAAGCTGGTGCGTCTGCCAATTCCGCCACGACCGCAAAGTTGGGTTTGGGCTGCTGCTGGTGCGAACTAAACCCCTAATGTGACTTAGCTTAGTTTAGCCCGACGTTGGGGAGTTTGGAAGGTGTCTCGAAGCGGCGAATTGTAGAAGATCGGTCGCGATTGAGCTTACCGCGCATCGGCTGTGGTGGGGTCAATGATCGATCTCACCTGCGAGATGCGGTTGGCCGGAAAGCCGCCTTGTTGCGCGTGCTCGCGAATCAGCGATTCGCTGGGGGCAATGTAGACGCAGTAAACCTTGTCGTCCGTGACATAGCTTTCGACCCACTGAATCTGCGGACCGAGGTTTTTCAGGACGCTGCAGGATTTTTGCGAAATGGCTGCCAGGTCGGTGGGCGACAGTTTTCCCGCGCCTGGGATGTCGCGCTCGATGACAAATTTGGGCATGATGTGATCCTTAACAATTGTCGGTATGCTCTGGCAATTAGAGTCGTGATGGCGCGGGATGGGAAGTGTTGGTTGCAGGATCAGAGGAAGGGGAATCTATGAGACGGCGCGAATTTCTGGCAACGGCGGCGGCTGGTGGTGTTGGGATGTTGACCAGATCGCGCGTGGCGGGTGATGAGCCTGGTGCGGGGCGGATTTATACGTCACCCGCCGAAGCGATGGCGTCGCCGCGGGAGGAGTTGGCGTATGTCGTGGCGACGTATGCGGGAACGAAGGTGCAGCAGCCGGACTTTCTGGCGACCGTCGATCTGGACCCGGCAAGCCGCACATATGGGCAAATCGTGCATCGACTGCCGATGCCGAATGCGGGCGACGAGCTGCACCATTTTGGCTGGAATGCCTGCGGAAGTTGTCACGGCGAGAAGCAACGGCGGTATCTGGTTGTGCCGGGGCTGGTGAGCAGCCGGATTCACATCATCGATACGGCTGATCCGAAGCAACCGCGGATGCACAAGGTGATCGAGCCGCGCGAGGTGATCGAGAAAACGAAGTTGGCTGCGCCGCATACGGTGCATTGCCTGAGCGACGGGCGGATCATGATTTCGATGCTGGGCAACGCTGAGTTGGGCGGCCCCGGCGGATTTTTGCTGCTGGACGAGTCATTCAATATTGCGGGCACTTGGGAAGCGAGCCGCGAGGGGATGCGCTACAACTACGACTTTTGGTATCAGCCGCGGCAAGGCGTGATGATCAGCAGCGAGTGGGGGGTGCCGAGCACGACGCGGCCGGGCTTCAAGCTGGAGGACGTGAAGGCGGGCAAGTATGGGCAGCACGTGCATTTCTGGGATTGGGAGTCGCGGAAGATCGTGCAGTCGGTTGATCTGGGCGAGAAGGGGCTGATTCCGCTGGAGGTCCGCTTTCACCACAATCCGGCCAGCGACCACGGCTTCGTCGGCGCTGCGCTGTCGAGCGTGATGTGGCACTGGCACAAATCGGGCGGCAAATGGCAGGTCGATCCGGTGATTGAAGTGCCGGCGCGCGAAGTCGCCGGCTGGCCGTTCCCGCTGCCCGGATTGATCACCGATTTGGTGCTGTCGATGGATGACAAGTGGCTGT
Organism: Pirellulaceae bacterium; assembly: GCA_036496265.1. Taxonomy (GTDB): domain Bacteria; phylum Planctomycetota; class Planctomycetia; order Pirellulales; family Pirellulaceae; genus CAYLLN01. The sequence continues at coordinate 8,398 of DASXLL010000183.1, forward strand.
ATTTCTCGAATTGGCTGCACGGCGATGTGCGGCAGTATGACGTGAGCGATCCGGGCAAGCCGCGGCTGACGGCTCAGTTGCAACTTGGCGGCGTGGAAGGCAAAGGACCGACGCTGAAGGGCAAGAAGCTGGGAGGTGGGCCTCAGATGTTGCAGCTTAGCCTCGACGGAAAGCGGCTCTACGTCACCAACTCGCTATTTTCGAGCTGGGACAATCAGTTCTATCCACAGATCGCGGACCAAGGTTCGCCGCTATTGCAAATCGATTGCGACACAAAAACGGGAGGGATGAAGCTCAACGAGGATTTTTGCGTCGATTTTGGCAATGAGCCACTCGGGCCGGCACGGGCCCACGAAATCCGTTTTGTGCGTGGCGACTGCACGTCGGATATCTGGACGTAGATCATCGGGCTGGCGCGGGTCATTTGGCTGCGGCCGAAAAATCGTTATTGTGCAGTTGTTCGCACGATAGGCGCAGTGCGTGATGCGAATTGTCGTTGTGGAAATCGTTTATTTACGAAAGACAAAAAAATGACCAGCGAAAATAAAACGGCGGAGACGAAGGAAGCTGCACGACATTCGGCGGTTTGGCCGCGATCGAATCGAGACTGGTGGCCGAAACAGTTGCGGCTGGAAGTGCTGCATCAAAACTCTCCGCTGTCGAGCCCGATGGGAGCGGAGTTCGATTACGCGGAGGAGTTTAAGAAGGTCGATTTGGAAGCTTTGAAGAAGGACATCGGGGCGGTGTTGACGACGTCGCAGGAATGGTGGCCGGCTGACTATGGCCATTACGGGCCGCTTTTCATTCGGATGGCGTGGCACAGCGCGGGCACGTACCGCATTTCGGACGGGCGGGGCGGGGCGGCTTCCGGCGATCAGCGTTTTGCGCCGCTGAATAGCTGGCCCGATAATGCAAGCCTCGATAAGGCCCGACGGTTGCTCTGGCCGATTAAGCAGAAATATGGACGGAGGCTTTCGTGGGCCGATTTGATGATTCTGGCGGGGAATTGTGCGCTGGAGTCGATGGGGCTGAAGACGTTTGGGTTCGGCGGCGGTCGGGAGGATATTTGGGAGCCGGACGCCGACATCAACTGGGGATCGGAAATTGAGTGGCTGGGAGCTGATCGTTACAGCGGTGACCGGCAGCTTCAAAAACCGTATGGAGCAGTTCAGATGGGCCTGATTTATGTGAATCCGGAGGGGCCCGATGGGAAACCGGATCCGCTCGTGGCCGCTCGGGACATTCGCGAGACTTTTGGCCGCATGGCGATGAATGATGAGGAGACCGTGGCGCTGATTGCGGGCGGGCACACGTTTGGCAAGGCCCACGGCGCGGCGAACGCGGCTGAGTATTGCGGTCCTGAGCCGGAGGCAGCTGGGATCGAGGAACAAGGGCTGGGTTGGAAGAACAAGTTTCGAACCGGCAAAGGCCCCGATGCGATCACCAGCGGGTTGGAGGGCGCGTGGACGAAAAATCCGGTCAAATGGGACAACGGTTATTTCGACAACCTGTTCGGCCACGAATGGGAGCTCACGAAAAGCCCGGCGGGGGCACAGCAGTGGACACCAAAGGAGGCGTCGGCACGGGGCACGGTGCCGGATGCTTTCGATCCGTCGAAGCGGCATGCGCCGATCATGTTTACGACGGATTTGGCCCTGCGCATGGATCCGATTTATGCGCCGATTTCAAAGCGGTTCCACGAGAATCCGCAACAGCTCGCGGAGGCCTTTGCGAAGGCGTGGTATAAGCTGACGCACCGCGATATGGGGCCAGTTGCGCGGTTGCTGGGTCCGCTGGTTCCCCCGCCGCAGTTGTGGCAAGACCCGGTGCCGGCTGTCGATCATCCGCTGATTGGGGAGCAGGATATTGCTCAGCTCAAAGCGAAGATATTGGCGTCGGGGCTGTCGATTTCGCAATTGGTGACGACGGCGTGGGCTGCGGCGTCCATATTCCGCGGCAGCGACAAACGCGGTGGGGCGAACGGAGCTCGCATTCGCCTGGCACCGCAGAAGGATTGGGAGGTTAATCAGCCGGCGGAGTTGGCGAAGGTTCTGAAAGCGATCGAGGAGGTACAGAAGGCGTTCAACAGCGGGCAGGCTGGTGGGAAGAAAGTGTCGCTGGCGGATTTGATCGTTCTGGGTGGCTGCGCGGCCATTGAGGCGGCGGCGAAGAAGGCTGGGCACAATGTGCAGGTGCCTTTCGCGCCGGGACGGACCGATGCGACGCAAGAGATGACCGATGCGGAGTCGTTTGCCGTGCTGGAGCCGACGGTGGATGGTTTTCGCAACTACCAGCAGAAGGGAGACGACCGATCGATGCCGGATTTGCTGGTGGATCGGGCGCGGCAGTTGAAGCTGACGGCACCCGAAATGACGGTGCTCGTTGGCGGGATGCGGGCGTTGGACGCCAACTTTGGGCAGACCAAGTTGGGGATTTTTACCAATCGAGCTGGGTCATTGACTAATGACTTCTTCCTAAATTTGCTCGACATGGGTACGGAGTGGAAGAAGTCGTCCCAGGTTGAGAACGTCTACGAGGGGCAGGACCGCAAGACGGGGGCGGTGAAGTGGACGGGAACGGCTGTCGATCTGGTCTTCGGCTCCGATTCGCAGCTTCGCGCTATTGCGGAGGTTTATGCGTGCGAAGATGCGCAGCAGAAGTTTGTGCGCGACTTTGTGGCGGCGTGGGCCAAGGTGATGAATCTGGATCGGTTTGATTTGGCTTAAATTAGAAAATGAGAATGAGAATCGCCAAGAATTTCTGCGGGCGTTGGAAGCCTGTTGTGTTGACCGGGTTGTTGCTGATCGTGGCTCGCAGCAGCGGTTCGCACGCGGCAGACCCACGGCGACCGAACATCATTTTCATCATGACGGACCAACAGAGGTGGGACTGCATCGCTGCCAATGGCAATAAGCTGATTCAAACGCCGAACCTGGATCGACTGGCGGCGCGCGGGACGAATTTTACGCACGCGTTCGTATCGTCGCCGGTGTGTGTGCCGTCGCGGATCAGCTTTTTCACGGGACGCTACGCCCATTCGCACCGCAACCGCGTGAACTATACGCCGCTGGACCAGCGCGAAGTGCTGATGCAAGCGCGGCTGAAAGAGGCCGGCTATCAGACCGCGGCGATTGGCAAGCTGCACTACACGCCTCCGACGCCAGACGTGGCACGCCGGACGGGTTGGGATCTGGTCGAATTGCACGACAGCGCCGGATTCACGGACGAGTGGTCGGATTATGTGAAGTGGCGGCAGGCAAATGACCCGAAGAAAGATTTAAACTACCGGGCAACCGCGAAGAATATTGCGCCGGGCAAAAACCCCTACCGCGCTGCGCTAAATGCCGAGTTCACGGACACGGCCTGGACGGGCCTCCGCGCGCGGCACTGGCTTGCAGAACTGGCGCGCGGGTCGTCGCCTTTCTTTCTGCACGTGTCGTTTTGGAAGCCGCACTCGCCGTATGAGGTTGCTGCGCCGTATGACGCGATGTACGACAACGTGGAAATCCCGATTCCCGATACGGCGGATCGCGACGCGGCTCAGAATCTTCCGCCACCCTTGCGGACGCTGGCGCTGCGCAACGGCGGGATTAAACCGGACCGCGAGCGGATGGAGTGGGCTTACCGGAGCTACTACGGCACGATCACCCACGTCGATCACGAGATTGGCCTGTTGCTCGACGCACTGGAGGCGAGCGGTGCGGCATCGAACACGATTATCGTATTCAGCTCCGACCACGGCGACCAGCTTTTCGAGCACGGCATTACGGATAAGAACTGTTTCTTCGAACCGTCGGTACGGGTGCCCTTTATGGTGAGTCTGCCCGGCCGCATTAAGCCGGCCCGTTACGACCAGCTCATTGAGACGGTCGATTTATTGCCGACGCTGTTTGAGCTGATTGGGCTGCCTGAGCCGCGGGAGGTGGAGGGCCGCAGTTTCGCGCCGCTCATCGCGGAAATGGGGCGCACTTATGAGCCGCACGACGCGGTGTTCAGTGAAAACATCATTCCCGAGGTTATTACGGGCGGAAAGCTCGACATGCCGTTCGAGAAGGGGAAAGGCATCGCCGGCACTCGGCATCCTGATGCGAAGATGGTTCGCACGACGCGGTGGAAGTATTGCTACTACCCCGACGGTTACGCCGAGCTTTACGATATTCAGACCGATCCGCAGGAGCGCACGAATCTGGCCGGAAGAGCGGAGATGCGCGATGTGGAGTTTGAACTTCGCACGCGCCTGCTGAATTGGATGATTAATAGCACCGAGGCGGATCAGATTGCCGACCGATGGATGATACCGACGAAAGCGAAATAGTTTTATGAAGCAAGTCTATCTATTCTCTGCGTTGCTCGGCCTGTTTGTGGGAGCAACGCAGGCCGCGGATAAGCCGAATGTCCTCGTCATTTTTGCCGACGACTTGGGTTACAGCGATATCGGCGTTCAGGGCGGTCGAGACGTGCCGACACCGCATATTGATGCGCTGGCGGCGGCGGGTGTTCGCTGTACGAGCGGCTATGTTTCCTGTCCTTATTGCAGCCCGTCGCGCGCCGGATTTCTTACGGGGCGGTATCAGACGCGTTTTGGTCATGAATTCAATCCGCACCAGGGCGATGAAGACAAGCTGGGGCTGCCGCTGGATCAGCGCACGATCGCCGATCGTCTGCATGCGGCCGGGTATGCAACCGGTTTGGTCGGCAAGTGGCACCAAGGCTTCAGCCCGGCCCATCACCCTCAATCGCGCGGGTTCGACGATTATTTCGGGTTTCTCGTGGGCGGGCACAATTTCTTGTTGCACAAAGATGCCGAACCGAAATTTGGCTCCGCCTATTCGCAGAACTTGCTCTATCGCAGCCGCGAGGTGCAAAAACTCGATGGCTATACGACCGACCTGTTTACGGATGAGGCCGTGGCGTTTGTCGATCGCCATGCCCAGCAGCCGTGGTTTCTTTATTTGGCCTACAACGCGGTTCATACGCCGCTGGAGGTGCTGAAGAAATATGGCGACCGTGTTCCGGCAACGATCACCGATCCGGACCGCCGCGGGTATCTTTCGCTGTTGATCGGCCTTGACGATTCGATCGGCCGGCTGATGACGCATTTGAAAAAATCGGGCGCAGATAAAAACACGCTCGTATTTTTCGTCAGCGACAACGGTGGCTCGGGCCGCAAGCCGTTTCTGGCCTACAACACGGCGATAAATACACCGCTCCGCGGCAACAAGGGGCAAACGCTGGAAGGCGGGATTCGTGTGCCGTTTTTTGCATCGTGGCCCGGCCGCTTGCCGGCGGGAAAAACATTCGATCAGCCGGTCATTGCCCTCGATATCTTGCCGACGGCGTGCGCGCTGGCGGAAACAACGGCGGGTAGCGATATCGATGGAGTGAATCTGTTGCCGCATCTGACCGGCGAGAAGAGCGGCGCACCGCATGCGGCTTTGTATTGGCGGTTCGGTCCTCAAAAAGCCGTCCGTCGTGGCGAATGGAAGCTCGTCGATTGGCGCGACTTCGACAAAAAGCAGAATAGCGGCTGGCAGCTTTATGATTTGTTGCAGGACATCGGCGAGCAGCACGATGTGGCGAGCAAGAATCCGCAGCTGGTCGCCGAGCTGAGTGGGGCGTGGAGCGAATGGGACGCCAAAAACGTCACGCCACTCTGGCACGGCAGCGCCACCGAGGATCCGACGGCGCCAGCGCCTGCCAAAGGCAAAAAGAAATAACCGCCTCCCGCGTTAAATGAGCAAGTTGGCTTGTGTTTGCGGCGATCGGCCCTCCTCTGATGGACAACGCTTGGGCCGGTGAGATAATGCGCGGTTGTACGGGCGTTTTTCCTACGCCTAGCCGGAACCAGGCGTTATTTGGAAGCGCTGCCGGATAAGCAGGATTCTTGTCACGGGCAGGCATAACCGTTTTTCGTTCGCTCGGATCTATTGGCCGAAAGTGCTCACTGACGGTCGCGTTCGAAGTCAACCACCAGGCGGAATTCATTGAAATGTCCGCGTCTGCGCGTCGAACAAAATTTCTTACGGAGAAAATGATATGAAGTCGCTCAGTCCTCTATCCGTGCTGCAGACACTGACCGGCACTGCACTATTGCTGATCGCGAGCTCTGCGGCAGCCCAAAACGACGCCGAGACGGCAACCATTCGGGCCGCCAACGAGCGGCTCGTGAAGGCCTTCAATGCCGGCAAGGCCGATGAGCTGGCAGCCATGTTTCATCCACAGGGCGAGTTGATTGACGAAGAGGGGCTGGTTTATCAGGGACGAACGGCCATTCAAGACCTGTTATCAAAATATTTTGCCAAGTTTCCCGGCGCCAAACTGAAGCTGGATGTCGATTCGATTCGCATCATCGGCCCGGTGGCCTTCGAGGAAGGAACGCGCACAACCACAACCAAAGACGAGACGGGCGTGGCCCAGGTTCACTATACGAAGGTGCGAGCGAAAGTCGGCAACGACTGGCTGATCGTTTCGCTGCAAGATTCCGCAGACGACGCGGACCTGACGCCTCACGACCGCCTGGAAGCGCTGGCCTGGCTGATTGGTGAATGGGTCAACGAAGGCAGTGACGCCGCGGTGCGCGTGTCGTATCGCTGGTCGGATGACAAGAATTTTATTCTGGGTGATTTTCACGTTGGCCGCGCGGGAAGCACCGTGATGCAAAGCACACAGCGGATCGGCTGGGACCCACTGGCGGGCAAAGTGCGATCGTGGTTGTTTGATTCCGACGGCGGCTTTGGCGAAGGTCACTGGACCCACGTCGATGGCTCGTGGGTGATCAAATCATCCGCGGTGCTCCCCGACGGGCAAACCGGCTCCGCCACGGTGACAATGACGCCTCAAAGCAAAGATCGCTATTTGCTCAAGGGCACAGACCGTATTTCGGGCGATGAGCGGGCGGAGGATTTCGAATTCACCGTCACGCGGCGTCCGCCCATGCCAGGCAAGTAAAACCACGATTCCAGGAGCACAAGTCATGCGCAAGCAATTCACGCTGCAGTCATTGGCCTGGATCATGGCGGTCCTGGCTAATGCTTCGTTTATCGTTTCGGATGCCAGCGCCCGCGGTCCGTCGATGGCGCGGGCGGGAGGCGGCGGAGCGCGACCCGGCGGTGGAGGCGGTCGGCCAGGAGGAGGAGGCGGGGCGCGCCCCGGCGGTGGCGGCATGTCGCGGCCGGGCGGAATGGGCGGGGGAATGTCTCGGCCCGGCGGCAGCATGGGCGGTGGACGCCCAGGTGGCGGCGGCATGCCTGGCGGCATCGGCGGCGGCGGTGCTTCGCGGCCGAGCTTGCCCAGCAACCGTCCCTCGCTGGGCAATGTCGGCGGTGGATCAGGGCCCAACATCGGAAACGGCTCGCGACCAAATATCGGCAATGCTTCGCGGCCTTCGCTGGGCGGCATCGGCGGACCGGGAGGCGTGAACCACCCTGGTTTGGGCAATGTTTCGCGGCCGGGCGGAGCCGGTGGTTTCGACCGTCAGGGAATTGCCAATGCAAATCGCCCTTCGCTGGGCAACATCGGCCGGCCGGGCGGCATGCCCGGAATCGGCGATCGTCCGGGCGCTGGTGGCGGCGGAATTCAATTGCCAGCGGGGGGGGGGAAATCGACCGGGCGGGGGTGGTGAAATTAGTCCGCCACGGCCTGGCGGCGGCGGAATTGGCGGCGGCGGAATCGGAGGGGGCGCCTTTGGAGGCGGCGGTGACCGGCCTGGAGGTGGTGGCATCGGACCGTCGCGACCGGTCGGAGGAATTGGAGGCGGCGGAATCGGAGGCGGTGGAATTGGAAGCGGCGGAGCCGGAAATAATCGGCCTGGTGGCGGGGGAGGAATCGCCGGCGGTGGAAATCGACCGATCGATCCCGGCTTCAATCGGCCCGGTGGCGGAAATCGCCCTGGCGGAGGCGGGAGCGGCGAGCAGTGGCGTCCGGGCGACAATCGACCAGGCGGTGGTGGCCGGCCCGATCGGCCGATTATCGGTGGCGGCGGCGATCATCGCCCCGGACGACCGGGAAACGGGAATATCAACATCGGTGGTGGCAACAACAACATCATCGGGGGCGGGAACAACATCGGAAATCGCTGGGGCATCAACAATCGGCCCGGCGGCGATTGGTGGTCGCAAAACCACAACGGCAATTGGAATAACGGCAATTGGAATAACGGCAACTGGAACAACTGGAACAACGGCGGGTGGCACGACCACTGGCACAACAACTACGTCAACAACAACTACAACTGGTACAATGGCGCGTGGAACAGCGGTTGGGGCAGCGGATGGTACGCGCCGCTGGCCGCTGGCGCAGTCGGCTGGGGCCTCGGCTCGTGGTACAACAACTATGCCTATGGCAGCGGCGGTTATTACAACCCGTATTACTCGTCGTCCGCGGCAATGCCTTACGACTATTCCCAGCCCGTTGTGCTCGCCAATTATGGCGCTTCTGATTACGTCGATCCCTCGATCATCGCTCCAACCACAGCGCCCCAAATCGCCGCGGCTCAACCGCCGCCGCCATCGCAGAATGATGCAGCCCAAGCGCAATTCAACGAGGGCCTGGCGGAGTTCAAGGCCGGCAATTATCAAGACGCGCTACCTCAATTCGACGCGACGCTCAGGCAGTTGCCAAAGGACCCGGTAGTACACGAGGTGCGGGCGCTCGATTTGTTTGCCGTGGGCCAATATCAGCAGGCCGCGGCGAGCCTCAATTCGCTGCTCGCCACGGCTCCGGGCATGGATTGGACGACAATGGCCGGACTGTACGGCAACGTCGATGACTACACGACGCAGCTTCGGGCGCTGGAGGCGCATTGCAAGGCCGACCCGAAGGATGCGCCAGCCGCGTTCGTGCTGGCCTATCACTATCTGGTCGCCGGCCATCAAGACGCTGCAATTCGGGCGCTCAAAGTCGTCGTGAAAGACCAGCCCAAGGACGTAGTTGCCAAGCGAATGCTCGATTCGTTGGTCCCCCCGACTCCGCCCGAATCGGCGATTGCCGCGACGACTCCAGGAGTTCCGCCGCCACCGAGCGATTCGGCTGCCGAAGGTCCTCAGACCGATTTGGTCGGATCGTGGGCGGCAAAAGCCGGCGATTCGTCGATCGATTTGACGATCGGCGACGACTCGCAGTTCACCTGGAAGGCCACGCAGCCGGGAAAGCCGGCTCTCCAGCTAAAAGGTGACCTGACGGCGAGCAGCGACATGCTGGTTTTAGAAAGCAAGGATCAAGGCTCGATGGTCGGCAAAGTCAAATCGATCAGTCCCGACAAATGGCAGTTTGCGCTGGCCGGAGGTCCGCCGAACGACCCGGGATTGAGCTTTGAGCGGGTGAAGTGAGCCTTGGACGCCGCTATACTGCCCTTCCTTTGTAATTGCCACGAGCGGAGAAATTGCCGGATGAAAAACGTCATGATTGCCGCGGGTTTCGTTGCATTCATAGTTGGCTCGCTGCCAACGCTATCAAGGGCGGCCGATCCAACAAGTCCCGCGGCTGCGATCAACGGCTTCCGCTTTGAATTTCCGTGCAAAGATCCGATGCCGGAGAATCCGAAGGAAGGTGCAGACGGGCCGTCGGGCCTGGTGACGGGCGATCCGAAGTTGACCGACAACTTCACCGTGCAAAAGCAATTCGGCGGCGAAAAAGGGCGACGGTATAAGGTCACGCTGCGCTTCCGCGGCGTGGTCGAGCCAATGATGTATAAGAATGGCCAGCAGGTCGGCGAATACTTCTATATCGGCGGTGAAAAGAACAACGCGACCTACAACGTCTATCAAATCAGCATCTCCTCGCCGCCGTCGCATTATTTTCTCAACCGGCAGGACAAAGTCGGACATCAAATCTTCACCATCGATTACACCCAGACGATTGAAATCGACGGCGGCGCCACCGTCACATTCCACGGTGATGGGCAGAACGGCCGGCTGATTACGAATTTCAAAAAGCTCGTGGTGCCCGATGTTCCGCCCGCCCCCCAGCCGTATAACGGCCAATTCATCCAGGTGGATGTTGTCGACGTGAAATGAAGCCTGTTGCCCTCACGCTCCGCGTGAGGAAGCCCGGCACGACTAAAACTGATCCACTACCGGCTACTGATGATTGCACGGCCGACCGCCCGTTTAACCGCCGCCCCCAGGTGGCGCAAAGTCAGCGCGGGTTGCGAACGCAATACAGCTGGCTCAGCGTGCGAATAAATAATCCGCGATCCGTGACGGCCGGCGTCGCCATCGACATCTCGCCCAGCGAGTTCGTTTCCAGCAGCTTGAATTCGCGCCCGCTCTGCAGCACGAATGTGTCGCCCTCTTCGTTCAGGCAGTAGATTTTGCCGTCGGCCGCCCAAGGCGATGCCGTGATGCTGCCGCCCAGCCGCCGCTTGCCAAACACCTCGTCGCCCGTTTGCGGATCAAAACAAGCCGCGAGCCCCGTGGAATAAAGAACATAGAGCAGCCCGTTGTAGTATAGCGGCGTGGGATGATAGCAGCCGGCCATGTCGTGAAACCAGACGATAAATTCGTTCTTCGCTTCGCCCTCTTTAAGAGAAATATCCCCGCTGGCCCCCTGGCGAACCGCCAACAGCGGCCGCGGCTTGCCAAATTCGTACCCCGAATCGATGATCAGCAAGTCACCAGCCGTGATCGGCGTCGGCACACAAATAGACGACATGCCGCCCAACTCCCACAGCAGTTTGCCGTCTAAATCGTACGACCGCACCTTGCCCGTGGCACAGGTCACGATCTCCGTGCGCAATTGGTTTCGCCAAACAAAGGGCGTAGCCCAGCTCGTCTTCTCATCACGGCCAAATCGCCAAATTTCCTGGCCCGTTCGCTTGTCGAGCGCGGTGATGAACGATTCTTGCTCGTTGTCGTTCACCAGATAGACGCGCTCGCCGTGGACGATGGGCGACGCACCGGTGCCCCAGCCCAGCCGCGTCGGGAAACTGCCCCATTTCCTCGACCACAGCAACTGGCCGTCTAGGTCATAACAAAACAGCCCCACATTCCCGAAATAGACATACAACCGCTCGCCGTCCGTCGCCGGCGTCTCGGCCGCGTAGCTCGCCTTGACGTGGATCGTATGCTCGGGGCGGCCGCTATGTGCCGTTTGCTCCCAAAGTCTCTTTCCCGAGTCGGCGTCAAAGCAATAAGTCACCCAGCGAAATTCACCAGCCGGAGCGGAAACGTCGCGCGGGGCGTAAAAGCCACTTTTCGGAGCGACAACCGCGTCACTACCGACGAAGCTGGTGACGAAAACGCGTTTTCCCCACACGACGGGAGACGACCAGCCGTGGCCAGGCACCATCGCCTTCCATGCCACGTTCTCCGTCGTGCTCCACCGCTCCGGCAGATTAACGCCATCGGCCACGCCCGCCGAGTCCGCGCCGCGAAACTGCGGCCAATTGTCGGCAGCCGCAACAGCCGGCGCATCCATCAACAGGACGATCGCGAACCTGATGAGCGACGCACGACTCATGAGATCGATTCCTAACTTCGCTGCCATCGTTTCACGCTGCCTTCTTCAACGCTGCCACGAATTAGACAGCGGCGCCACGGGGTCGGTAGTCGATTGCGTTATATCCTATCCACCGGGAACAACGTTCTCGCAATCGACTCCCGACCCCTTCATCTTCGGCCGCCTCATAAGTTCGCCTGACCTGCCACGAATTAGACAATAAGCTACAGACGATGAACATTCGACCTGCAGAACCCGGCGACCACGAGGCCATCTTTGCCGTTCATGCGGATTGCTTTCCCACCACCGCCGAAGCCCGCCTCGTCGATCTACTTCGCGCCGCGGGCCGACTAATCGTTTCGCTCGTGGCCGAAGAAGGCGAAACTATTGTGGGGCACGTCGCCTTTAGTCCCGTAACAACCGAGAGCGGTGCCGTCGGCGTCGGTCTCGCCCCCGTCGCGGTCTTGGCCTCGCATCGGCGGCGCGGCATAGCTGCAGAACTAATTCGCCAAAGCCTCACAGCATGCCAAACTGCCGGCTACACCTGGGCCGTCGTCCTTGGCGAACCGTCCTACTACGCCCGCTTCAGCTTCCAACCCGCCATGCGCCATGGCCTCAGTGATGAATACGGTGGCGGCGATTATTTCCAAGCGCTCGAATTAGTCGCGGGCCAAATGCCAACTGCTGGCGGCGTGGTAAAATACTCACCAGAGTTTAACGAGTTTGCGTGGTGAGTTCATTGCCAAGAACTCGAATCGCAATAGCAACGCTCCGACACGGCTATACCGCTTCAACCACGCGTTGACCACAACCTCTACATAGATGCGCTACCGCCTCCGCACGCTGCTGATCGTCTTGGCCGTTGGGCCGGCACTTATCGCCTGGGGCTGGTCGGAATACTTGGCATGGCATGGCGCGCGAATGCGCGAGGAGCAAATCAGGAGCATAAAGACCGCTTCGGGAGGCATCGGGTACGGACCACTGCCGCATTATGCGCCTGGAGCCTCTACCGTTGATAAGCCATCCCAAGAGGAATAGCCCCCTCCGTTTCACAATCCGAGACTTACTATGGCTGATATGCCCCAGAACCCGTACCAATCGCCGCAGGAACAGCAAGCGCCACCGGCCAAAAAGCGCTCCGGCACTGGCTCGATCACTGCCGGAGTAATCTGCGTCGTCCTGGCATGCGGTGGACTAAATAAGACGATTCAGCACAGATCATGGCTGGATCACGACCTGCCATTTATCGCAGGCGAGCTATTTGTGCCCTTCGCCTTTTTGATCGTCGGGGCGTTTTTGGTCTGGAGCGGATATAAAACTCGGCGCGCTGGTCCCTAACCTGCCAACACTTAACCGAACATTACCCGCCGTAGGCCCACCTAACCGCACAGCCCCCCCCCCTACCAAATAACTGCACACCTGTGCGCATCTAAGTAGCAGCGGACTGCTCAATGTGGTGCGGCTTTGCGCCTCGTTTGCCTGAACGCATAAATACACATGCATGCATAAAATGCATATCGCCGCATCCCTATTCATGGCATAAACATCTATCAATAAACGACTTACGTAATATGCATGGCCTGCAAAAAAATGCATTTATGCATGCACAAGCAATCACCAGTGAACAACTAGAGATAGACCTGAAGGCGACCTCATTAATATTGTCATCCCGACGAAAGTCCGCCGATCTGCCATGAAAACCGTGCCTTTTATCCTCTTTCTCCTGGCTACTGCGGTTCAAGCACTCGCTGCCGAGACCGCCAAGCCCCCGAATCTCATTCTCATCCTGGCCGACGACCTCGGTGCAAAAGAACTCGGCTGCTACGGCAGCACCGAGCACAAAACGCCAAACCTCGATCAACTCACGGCGTCAGGCGTGAAGTTCGAGACTTGCTTCACATCGCCCGTCTGCCATCCGACGCGGTTCACGATCATGACCGGGCAGTACGGCTGCCATCACGGCGTCTATAACTTCGGGGGGAAACGCGGCGGGCCAGAGAAAGGCGATCCGCGGGAGAACATTTCCCACCACATCACGTTTGGCACGCTGCTGAAGCAAGGTGGATATGCCACCGCGGTCGCCGGCAAGTGGCAATTGTCCGGCAGCCAGCCGAACTTGATTCGCGAATGCGGCTTCGACGAGTATTGCATGTGGGGCTTCGGCGGCTACTACACCAAAGAGGATCGCCTCCGGGCCGAGGCGGCCGGCATCGATTTCCGCTCCCGCTACTGGCATCCCAGCGTCATTCGCAACGGCAGTTGGGTGCCGACGACCGAAAACGATTACGGCCCCGACATCCATCAAGCCTTCGTCCTCGACTTCATCCGCCGGCACAAAGACGGCCCGTTCTTCGTCTATTATCCGATGTGCCTCACGCATTCCCCCTGGGAGCCGACGCCCGACACCAAAGCCACCGCCGCCAAAGGCAAAAAGCTGGCGAGTAATTTCAAGGGCGATGTCGAATACATGGACAAGCTGGTTGGCAACCTGGTAAAAGAGCTTGACCAGCTCGGCCTGCGCGACAACACAGTCGTCATGTTCACCGGCGACAACGGCACCGGCGGCGACGGCAAATCGCAAGCCACCGAGCGCGGCGCGCGGGTTCCAATGATCGTCAACGGCCCCGGCATCGTGAAAAAACGCGGTGCGACGATGGAGCTGACCGACACCTCAGACATCTTGCCCACGCTCGTCGAGCTGGCCGGCGCCAAGCTGCCCACCGATCGCCCCATCGACGGCCGCTCCTACGCTGCCTTCCTCAGCGGCCAAACCGACGCGACGCGCGACTGGATTTTCGCCTTTCAAGCCGATCGCCGCATCCTCCGCACCAAGCGCTGGCTGCTCGAAGACAATTCGCCGCTCCACTGGGGGCATTTGTTCGACTGCGGCAATGGTCGCGACGGTGTCGG
>DASXLL010000184.1:0-11717 GCA_036496265.1 Pirellulaceae bacterium
CTCTGCGGTTAGCTGCGGACCCACATTGACTGCCAATCCCGTCATGACGCCAGCCTGCCAATAATATTGAAGCGGCCATCGTCATAACGCACCACGCAAAAATCACCAACCTCAACTGCAAACGGCTAAACTGTTACCAAATCCCAAACACCATCCGAATTCCCGTAGCCCCGAGCCACGCAACGTCGAGCAGCTTTTTCAAAAATCAGTTGCGGACAAAAACGGCATACGATGGACGAAGGATTCCAACGGTACGATACACAGGTTTAGTAAGCCGAGTAACGGTGAGGTCCACTGGAATGGATCAACGGCCGGTCCCAATGGTATTCGCCCGGAAGACATTCCGAACGAAATCAGGAAGCAATTAAAATGATCGTTGGCAATCCTACTTCGTTCGCAATCGAGTCGTCGATTTTTAGAGCCTATGATCGGCCTAGCTTTCTAGCACTTGGATTCTTCGTAATTCATTTATGTGGTGTCCGCTACGGAGTTTATGAGAAAGATGCAACATTGCTTGCTTGCTCATTTGACGAAGTGAAGCGACGCATTGGTGCTCGCGGAGCACATGCGGCAAAATATGCTGCTGAATTATCGGCCGGAACGATCGCAGACGCGTTTCGTATTGCTGTCTTTGGCGCCCCTCAATCTATCGCTATCCCTGAACACGTCGTTGAATCATTCAATACAAGCAATGAATTCGTGTGGGCACCAGATGGCGATGCCGCATTCGACGATGGAAGCTATGTGTTGCAATACGACGTTGGTGATCAAGTCAGACTGATTGCATTCCGTTGCAAAGAAGATGGTCTGCATGACCCTGCAACGCTTTCAGAATTGTGGAGTGAGTCAGACGCATTTTACAACATCCTGAAATCATGGTTGCATGAATTCCATTCGGAGTGGAGCCGACTACCCAAGTCATCGGAAGCTTAACTTGACCAGAAAAGGTGGGACCAAAAAAGGTGACCAAAAAAGGTGTCAGGAACCTATTCTCGACCGGAAGAGCCGCTAGAGCTATTCTGGGGCGATGGGCAGACCGCATCGTGCCGCCCTCGGCGGCTATGTCTATCACGTCGTGAACCGGGCGAACGCCCGCTTGACTATCTTCGACGGCCCGGCTGATTACGAAGCCTTCGAAAAAGTGCTGCTGCAAGCCGTCGAGCGCACCAAAACTCGCTTGCTGGCTTACTGCGTCATGCCCAACCACTGGCATCTGGTCGTCTGGCCGCGCGAGGACGGCGAGTTATCGCGGTTCGTCGGCTGGTTGACCCTAACCCACACCCAGCGCTGGCACGCCCACCGCCATTCAGCCGGTGCGGGCCACCTCTACCAAGGCCGCTTCAAGTCCTTCCCCGTGGAAGCGACCGATTATCTCTACATCGTAGCCCGCTATGTCGAACGCAACGCGCTGCGAGCCAATCTGACCACGCACGCCGAGCGCTGGCGGTGGGGCAGTCTCTTCCGCTGGCTCCGCGGCTCAGCCGAGGACAAACGGCTCCTGGCGGCGTGGCCCGTGCCCCGCCTGGCCTACTGGACGGAGCATGTAAACGAACCGCTCACGGAAGCCGAACTCATCGCCGTGCGGCGAAGCGTGCATCGCGGCAGTCCGTTCGGGAACGCCGCCTGGTGCGATCGAGCGATTCAAAAGCTGCACCTCGAAACTACGCTTCGCCCCCGCGGCCGCCCCAAAAAACAAAACAATGGTTCCTGACACCTTTTTCGGTCTTTTTGGTCTCGCTTTACGATCGTACTCGCCCGATGAACGATGGCAGAGTTCTGTGCCGAGCATTCACATGAGAAGCAATCATTCACGTCGGCGAAATATCGTGCGAGTCGTCTTGGCTGTCGGATGGCACCAAATATTCCTTCGCTGTTTACCGCGGCGACAAAATCATAGTGAAAACTCCTCGGGGCCCTATCTTGTTGCAGTTACAAAGCAGGGATCCCATGGACAAAATCTTCGCCGAACACGCCAAGCTTATTACGCACAATCGAAGTGAGTTTGATTGAACGTTAAACTCGGCAAACTACTTCGGGAGGCGGTCCGGGAAAGGGGCTATCTTGGTTTGCGCTCCTGGCAGAACAGCCATTTCGGCTGGCGTCCTGATGGCGATTGCCGCCATGTGCTTCGCGTGGCATTCCTACCGGCGTATCTCCGATAATGTCTTGCTCGCTGACGTGCGAAAAAGGGTCGGGCAGACAGAGACCGCTATGGTAAAACCGACGAACCTGATGTTGCCATGTCCCCTGCCAAACACAGTTTACGAGCTCGACGGACCTTTTGAGCTCAAAAACGCGAATCTCGGTCCGCGCCTTTTCGAGGCATTCAAAGTAAAACGTGTACGGCATCTGGGGAATGCACGCTTAGCCATCACCGGTTTTGCCGACATTGAATGCCACCTCGCTGACGCCTCAACCTATACCTTCACCGTTTTTTCTCCCACGCGGATCGCCCTCGTAAAAAACCACGACATTATCATGGTCGATATTGAGAAGACCGACATCTTCAACGAACTGTTCCTTCAGTATGGTCATCTTAAAATGCGCAAAATTGACGATGAGGAGACTGAATCCAATGATTAAGACCCCCGTATTGCCAAGCGCGATTCTCTGGATGGTTCTCTTAACCACACAAGTGGCGATATTCGCCCAGGAAACCTATTCCGATTTTAACGACGCCATGATCGCCGCAGCGCGTTCGCTGCGCAAAAACGATTATCCGGCAGCCGTTCCGCCGCTGGAAGCGGCGCTCATGCTCGCGAAAACGGATGCGCAGCGATTGAAAGCGTATGAATCGCTCGTGCCGGCTTACCGGCAGGACCCAAACATCGACAAAATGCTCGAGGCGCAGGAATTCATCATTCGCCATACGGACCGCCGCGCTGGCCGTTCGCTATCGGCCCGGGATGTCGTTTCTTCCGCCTTCCAGCGCGGCAAAATCTACGACTTGGTCGCGCGGTACGACGCGCAGTTCCGGCAAAATCCTCAAGATCCCGCCGCGCTCACCATTCTCGCCGCCACGTTTTCGCAAACGAAGCGCAGCGACCCCCGCACGCCGATTCTCAAGCAGCAGCTCGAAGATCTCGACAAGAAGCTCGCCGGTCGGCTCGCTCAGCGCCTTGAAAATGATGCCCAATCTGCCCCGCGCACTTCCGCCTGGCTTCTCAAAGACGCCGCGACGGCGTGGCTCGAAGCGGGCGACAAAGAGCAGGCCCTCGCCACGGCTCAAAAATCGCTCGCGGGGCCGCCCGAAAATCGCAATGGCCAGCTCAACCAGATGTGGCACGAAGGCCTCGGCGACGTGTTCCTCGCCACCGGCCAGCCGCAGCTCGCCGTCACCGAATTCGAAGCCGCCCTCGCCTCCGCCTCCGATTCGGCCATCATCAAGCAAAACCTCGACAAAAAGCTTGCCCAAGCCCGGGGGACGCTCCCCGAGAAGAAGGCCCCATAGCGGCGACTCACTCAAGAATCAAAATAGCTAGCCCGCTGGATACTGCGTGCCGCCATATTCGCAAGTGAGCTCGAGTTTGCTGCCATTCATTTGGCCGGAGACGATTTTGTAGAAGTGGGGGCCGGCGGCTTTGCCGCTATGGACGCGGCAGAGAACCCATTTGGGTGCGCCGGCGGCGGGTGGATGAGCGGCGTAGTCGTGGTAGGCCATTTCGGCCATGACAGCACCGGTCGCGCGGAGAGGGTCCGCATCGATCGCGGTACTCGCTTCGGCCTGGCCGGCAAAGGGGCCGCCGATGAAGCGGACGAGAGTGGCCATGGGGGAGTCCTTTCTTGGTAACGAGCACGGCGTCCTGCCAATGAAGGCTCGGCGGGAGCCTCGCCCTCCCAACGATTTACTTGCCGTATTGTTTTACATGTTTATCAAACCAGGAGACCATCTCAAAGAGCGTGTGCTCGATGGATTCGCGGGCGGCGTAGCCGTGGGATTCGTGGGGGAGGGTGACGTAGCGGACGATACCGCCGTTGCCGCGGATGGCTTGATAGAGGCGCTCGCTTTGAATGGGGAAGGTGCCGGCGTTGTTGTCGGCTTCGCCGTGAATGAGGAGGATTGGCTCGTTGATTTTGTCGGCGACCAAGAGGGGAGACATTTTCAGGTAGATGTCCGGGGCTTCCCAGAGGGTGCGGCGCTCGCTTTGAAAGCCGAAAGGGGTGAGGGTGCGGTTGTAAGCGCCGCTGCGGGCGACACCGGCGCAGAAGAGGTCGCTGTGGGCCAGCAGATTGGCGGTCATGAACGCCCCGTAGCTGTGCCCGCCAACACCGACGCGGCGGCGGTCGGTGACTCCCATCTCGGCGGCTTTGTCGATCGCAGCGGCGGCGCTGGCGACGATCTGTTCGATGTAGGTGTTGTTGGCGGTCTCGGGATCGCCGACGACGGGCATCGTTGCGCCGTCGAGGATGGCATAGCCCTGTGTGAGGAGAAACAAATGAGAGATGCCGTTGATGGTCGTGAAGCGGTTCGTTGAGCCGGTAACCTGGCCGGCAGTATCGGCGTCGTTGTATTCGCGGGGATAGGCCCAGACGATCGTGGGCAGCGCTTCGCCGGGCTTGCGATCGGGAGGCAGGTAAAGGGTGAAGGAGAGTTTGACGCCGTCGGGGCGGTTGTAGATCACGAGTTCTTTGGTGATTTGCCGAAGCTGCGGCATGGGATCGGGAAAATCGGTCAGCGTGCGGCGCTGGCCGCCGGTCGTGCGAACAAAATAATTGGGCGGCTGGGTAGGCGTTTCGTGACGGGTGATAAATTGGCTGCCATCGTCGGCAAGCAATGCCACGACGGACTCAAATCTGGCGTCGTCGCATTGAAACAGCCGCTGTTTCTCGCCCGTGGCAAGGTTGTATTTGTCGAGGAAGGGACGATCGCCGCGAGGGGTAGCGCCTTCGCTATCGAGGAAGATACTGTCGCCGCTTTGCCAAGCTACACGGCGGCCATTGGGGAGCGGTTTCAGCAGCGGCGTGCCCGGATCGCCGTAGTTGTCGTTGATGGAGCGTTCCCATAACAGGCGCGGCGGTTGGTTCGGCTTATCGATCGAGATGTGGAATGTTCGTGTCCAGCGGCGGTCGCGGTCATAGTCGCGGACGAGCGCAAAACCTTTTTCGCCCCAAGTCAGGCCGGAAAAACGGTGTTCCGTCTTGGTCAGCTCCGCTGGCTCATCTTTAAACGGCGCGCCAAGCATCAGCAGCTTGTCGCGATGCAGCACTTTCTTCTTCGGATCGCCCTCGTCGAGCGCTTCGACCCAGACGAGCGTCGCCGGCTGCGTTGGCATCCAGCCGTAGCTTCGCGGGCCAGTGGCCACGCCGTCGATGGGAATACGATCAGCCAGGGGCAGACGGGCAACGGTGAATTCGACCTGGCCAGACTTGTTCCAGACTTCGACCACTTTGGGAAATCGCAATGCGGGCACAACATACGAATAGGGCCGCTCGATGCGGACGATCAACAAATGATCGCCGTCGGACGAATGTTCGACGTTTGAAAAGACCGCCGGCTTACCGACTGGAATAGCATGCCCATCGGCGTGCGCCGCCACGAGCTGTGACGTGCAGTAATAATCGAATAAAGCTTCGTCATGAGCGTTCTTCAGCAAATCTTGATACGTGCGCACCGGGCCGGCGCGGCCGCTGCTTTCCTGGATGGTCGGGCCGTCGGGAGCTTGAGCCTGGGCGGGCGGCGGGCCGCGACCGGCT
Source organism: Pirellulaceae bacterium (assembly GCA_036496265.1). Taxonomy (GTDB): domain Bacteria; phylum Planctomycetota; class Planctomycetia; order Pirellulales; family Pirellulaceae; genus CAYLLN01. The sequence goes on from DASXLL010000184.1 coordinate 5,695, forward strand.
GGAATGGTCTGGACGAGCAAGGTGCGGCTGTCGGGCATCCATTGGACCGGGTCGCCGTAGGCGGCGTTGACCGAAAAATTGCCTACACGTTTTGCCTTCGCGTCGTCTACCCGCGCCGTCCAGAGCTCGATTCCTGCGTCGGTCGTAATTGTGAACGCGGTTTGCTTGCCATCGGGCGACCATTGTAGAAAGCCGACGTTGGCTTCCGCCGGCAGCTCGATCCGCCGCCGCTCGCCATCGGAAATCTTCTGGAGCGTCAGTCCTTTGCCGCGCGGCGGCAGATGCGGGCCGTTGGTGCGGGGATCAATGCGCTCGCCGGCGAGGCGCAACATCGGCGCGGCCACTTCAGCGATGGGCGGATAGCTTTCGCGGTCGATGACGAGCAGATAATCGCGCGTTGGGCTGATCGAAACCTGCGGCGTGGGCGGCGCGTCGAGAATATCGGTGATCGCTTTGGGCGGCCGCTGATAACGCGCGGTGTGCGTGCCATCCTCCGCTGCTGCGAACCCTTGAAATGACATCAAAATCCAGCCAATCAATACCGCGAACAAACCGTTTCTGCCCATGGACCGACCTCGTCCGGAATAAGCCGGGTTAGAAAGCCCGTCTAGTATCGGCGCGACGACGACAAAGAGCAATCCGTTCAAAAAAGCAATCAAACGTCTGCCAGAATGAGCCGAGAGGCTTTGCCGCGGAGAGTAACCGGGAGGCTTACGCCTCCCGCTCGCCATTTTGTTTGGCGGCCTTTACTCGCCATTTTGTTTGACGGTCTTAGAAGTCGTCGCCGATGGCCTCGCCGTCGTTGATGGTGCAGACACGCTGAAAGGTGAGGGCGCTGATGTTGCCGCTCAAGGAGCGGACGCTGCCGTCGGCCAGGGCGGTGGTCATGATGCCGGCGTGCAGCGCTTGCAGGCGGCGGTAGTCGCAGCGGAGGGGAATGGCGTCTCTCTGGATGCCGCCGGGATTGACGACGCCGCCGTCCCAATTCTGGCGGAAGTTCGGGTCGCTGCGCGGGCCGGGGCCGCCATTGGTATTTGTAATGGCGGTGTAAAGGCAATCAAACACCGGGCAGTCCCACCAGGTGTAGCCGGTCGGAGGCGAGAGGTTTGGCGCCGGTGGAACCGGCGCGGCGCCAGCTCCATCGACCCAATTGGCAGTGGTGTTGCGTCCGCCGCGGGCCCAAATGCTCCAGGTCACAGAACCGGCGGCCAAATGAGGCATGGAGGTGAGCGGAAAATTCGGTCCAGCACAAAAGGCCATCCGCTCCGCAAACAACACCGTGTTGCTCGTGCCGTCTTTGATTTTTTCCAAAATGGTGCTGCCTTTGACGGGATGACCGTCTTGCATTTGAGCGGTTGCCACCTGGCCATTAATGGCGTAGGTGGCAGCGCCGTAGGGAAGTCCATTGGCGGAAGTCCGCGCGGCAGCGCCCGAGGCGCCGAAGTAGCTCATTGCTCCGTTGTTAAACAATCCATTTTTTACGGTCGGATCGTCAGGACAGGTGAAGAGCTTTACCGCAGAGGTGCGAACGTTGAACGAATTTCCACCCGATTGTTGGAAGATGTTCTGCTGCTCGACATACGGCAAAAGCAGAAAGTGGCTGGAGCCGTATTCGGTGGGCGTGCCTTCGGCCCAGGGGGGCAAAACGCCTTGCGTGTTTTGGAAATTGTGGCAGGCGAGGGCCAACTGGCGGATGCCGTTGGAGCATTGCATGCGGCGGGCGGCGGCTCGCGCGGATTGCACCGCGGGAAGCAGCAAGGCCACGAGGACGCCGATGATGGCGATGACAACGAGCAGCTCGACGAGCGTAAACGCACGCTCGCCACTGGACGCGCGAAGCGGCTTCATAGATGCCCCCTTCGAAAACAGGTGCCGGAGAGAATTGCCTCTGTCTCGTTCCGGCGTTTTGCAAGGGATTGGGCGTTAATTTATCCTAAGCGGGGACGATAAGCAAACAGGAATCGGATTGCTGAGCTGGGCTTTTGGCGGCCCAAAGGTGACGGCGCGATTGACTACTTCGAAAGGATGTCGAAGTCTGCCTTGTCGGTGCCACCGGGCTGAACGTCGAATTGCAACTCACTATTCCGGTTGTATTTGGCGGGCAATCCCTTCTTTGGCGGCCCGGGTTTATCGAGGTCGCTGGATTCGCCCTTCATGTTGATGGCCACGCTGTGCTTCGCCACAACGGCGCCGGGCCGATCGGTATCCATCGTTCTCAGTGTGTATTTGCCGCTCGCATCGGTGACACCGGATGAGCCCATGCCTGGAGCCGGCTTTCCGGCATTAGCGATCGGCTGAAAAACAATCAGCGCGTCGGCCAGCGGCTTGCCGTCGAGCGTGACCGTTCCCGAAACCGGCGCCAGCTTGCCACCGGAGGAGCAACCCCCAACAGGAAGACAACACACAAGAATCAGCGCAGCCGCCCACGCCCAGCGCGGTGTTTCGTGAATGAGCGCACGACCTGGAAGCACGGCGGGGATTAAAAATCTCCCATCTGCTCGCCGTTGCCAATCGTGGCGAGATACGTAAACAAGGTCATGTCGATGTTGAGGGGAACTGGCCGGACGGAGCCGTCGCCGAAGGCGAACATGAGGATGTTGGGATGGTAGCTGCCCCAGGCGTATTTGCAAAAGTTGGCGCCGATCTTCGTGCTGCACAGGTCGTAGTCGGCGATCAGGATGGCACTGTATTTCTCGGCAGATCCATGATCATACAGATTGAACGAATCGGCCCAAAAAACGGCACGGGACAAGCCAGCGAGCGTCGGATTATGCGTTTTGGTGGTGTACTCGCCATAAATAATTGTGTTGCTGGTGCCGTCCGTGATGCACGCGATGCGCTCAGCGGGCGCAGGGCTGCCTGCCCAATCGGTGTGCATGATGCCCCGCGAGCCGGCGCCCAGGTTGAAATTAAAAAGCACCTCGGTCGGATAGCCCGACCAGCCGTAATTGTTCACCGGATCATTGCTAACGCCCGACATGGCCCGATAGTTTGACAACATGTATTGGATGTTGCCCGCGCCGCCGGCGGGCGCCTGCGTCTCGGGCGTGAGCAGCCGCTTGGGCTTAAGCTCCGATGGGCACACATATGCCGGGACGTATTGCTCGCGGACGAATTTATTGTTGGGATGCTGATTGATGACCGTATCGTCGTATTGGTTGTATAGCGCCTGGAGCTCGATGAAGGGCAGCAGTTGGATCGCCCAGTTGCGGTAATAGGTCCCCGAGTTTGCGGTTCCATTCCACACGACGCGATGACCGGATGGGTACGCGCCGGTGACATCGACGATGTTATGCGAGGCGAGCGTGAGCTGCTTGAGCTTATTCCCACACTGCATGCGGCGGGCAGCTTCGCGAGCGGCTTGCACGGCAGGCAAGAGCAACGCGACAAGCACGCCGATGATCGCGATCACGACGAGAAGCTCGACGAGCGTGAAAGCCCGGCGGAGAGGGAGGAGAGGACGGTTCATTTGATACGGACTCCGCGAAGTAGCCGAAAATCGGAAGGCAACGGACATGAGGATTCTGGGAACCGGAATCAACGACCCGCAGCCTGGGGTGTGGGGTTCTTTTTGCAACAGGCAAACGCTGGCTCAAAAGCTCGTTTTTTAAGCCATAAACGCGCGTACATTGCCCGCTGGAAATGAAACTGATCATTGTAAAATCTAGTTGTGCCAGCAAATTGACGCAAGCTTCTTTTAATCTTCATTTGGAAGGAGTCAATTACGCGTTTTAGCGGTCGTTTCCCGCGTGATTCAGCTCGGTTGGCTCGGCCACGTTTCGTTTGACAGCGGCTCGCCGGAACAGCATTTGCGATACTGATGACTCCATGACAGAAACTCAAGACAAACGGGAGGAGCGGGCGGGACAAGAGGCCGCCAGCGGCGGACAACCTGCCGCGAGCGAACGGCAACGCCGCCCAAGCGGAAGCATTTTTAGGGAAGCGTTTGCGGAGAGGGTGCAAATCGCGGCGAAGCGACCCTCGAATCACGGTGAATTTGGGCCAACACGGATCGGCGGGCCGTCGGCGTAACTGATTGCAGCAGATATGGCCCCTGACCGCTCCGCTCCGTGGAATTCACAAACGAGTCGTCACGATCCACCGGCAGCTATTTCGTTAACGCAAAATCTTGGCGGGCCTCGCCTTTTGTTACCGTATGGGTGAGGGTGGACTGTGAATTGTATTTCGTGGGAATGCGTTGCACGATTTGCTCGCGACCCTGGCTGGCCGTGTCGGCGGCGCTACCGGAGCTGGGGGCCCAGTAGATTTCGACGCGCTTCTCACCGATGGGCATGGTGACGGTATATTCGCCCTTGGTGATTGGCACGGCTTCGGGCTGTGACTTGCCGTCGGCTGGCACAAAAGTGATTACGCCGCCATCGACGGGCTCGCCGTCGAGCGTGATGGCGCCTTTTACGGTTCCTTTAGCTGGACCCTGATCGCAGCCGGCTAAGAACAGAGCCGAAAAAACCAGCAGCGCGGTTTGCAGGCCCGCATTAGAACTCAGCGCCAACGCCTTCTCCTCCGTTGATGGTGCTCGCTCCTTGCCAGACGATGAGAGCGACATTGTTGCCGATGAACCGCACGCTGCCGTCGCAGAGCGCGGCATTGACGCCGACGGGATGCCGGCTGCGGGCCGTGTAGTGCTGATTCACCGACGCCTGAGCACAGGGAACGTCAAGACGATTTTCGCACCACGTTCCGCCCATGAAATCGATGCCCTTGTTGGGCGTGTTGATCGTCATGAAGCGGTTGGAGCCTTGATCGTTGTTGATATCGCCGCGCTGGTCGGGGCTGCCGTCGGTGCGGCCCATGATGACTTCCGACATCAACAGGCTGTTCGAGAGTCCGTCGGTGATTTCGGAGAAGCGGGTCTGCCGCGGCTTACTCAACGTGGAGAAGTCGGTATAGCCGAAGACGCCCCAGGCGACTGGAATCGTCGGTGGCGTATAGGGCTGAGTGATTGGCCCCCAACTGACGACATAATTTCCGCGCGAGCGCCAGTATTGATCGCCCTGCCAGAGGGCGTTGGGGCGATCGCTGGCGCAATAGTACATGGCGATTTTGGTACACAGCACGCCGTTGAACGTCATCGGAACCGTGTTCGGTGGCTGATAGAAGCCGACGGTGATATCGTACTTTTGGGCCATGCCGTTTTGCTCGAAATACGGCCAGACCTGCGAAACCCAGGAGGCCCGCACGGGCGTGTTGGTGCCCGCATACGGCAGCTTGAGGTTAATGTCGTGAGCGTTGTGCATCGCCAGGCCGAATTGGCGGAGATTATTTTGGCACTTCATCCGACGGGCGGCTTCGCGAGCTGCCTGAACAGCCGGAAGCAGTAACGCGACCAAAACGCCGATGATGGCGATGACGACGAGCAGTTCGACGAGTGTAAACGCCAGACGGTGGCGAGGGAGACGACGTTTCATTGCGATTTGCTCCGAGAGTGTGCGCTGAGAACCCAGGTGGGATCGAAGCAAAAAAAGTCGTTAGGATCGTGGGCCGGCTGACCGCGGTGGGATGTTGTACTGCGCTGGCGAATTAGGGGATTGCGAAGCCCAAGCTTCCCAATTGAACCCGCTGGAGCGCGTTTTGGCCGCCAATGGACAACTAGGTTTCCAACCGGAAATTTAGTCCTGGGGCCGCAGCGACACAAGGCGCATTCGATTTTGAGCGGGCGGCAGATAACGGCCAATTAAGACGAGGCAGGGGCAGCGGACGGTCGGCCGCGACAAGTAAGGTCGATAAAAGCTTACTTTTTCACTTCAAACTGAAATTCGTTCTTTACCCCCCGCTCGACATGCGCGGTGAGAGGCGATCGAGAGGGATCACCGTACTGTGACGGAAATCGAGATGGAAATTGCCCGCCGTCTTTAGGCAAAGCAGGCGCCGTGCCAGGCGGATAGTACTCGCCGAGGGTCACGACATAGTCGCCTGGCATCGCGCCATCGTTGGGTTTGGCTGTTGATACGGTGAAGTGGCCGGTTGAGTCCGTTGCACCGCTTGCCATTCGGCCGGCCTTG
>DASXLL010000185.1:0-38078 GCA_036496265.1 Pirellulaceae bacterium
ATCACGAAGTCATCGGCAAAGTTGATCAGACGAGCCTGAAAGCGGTCCTGATGACCGAGCGTCTTCCAGCCCAAGACGAACCGCCGCATGTAGAGATTCGCCAGCAAGGGCGAGATCGGTGCTCCCTGCGGAGTTCCCCGATGCTCGTCCTTGTTCCGGGTCGTGCGGTGAACACGACCCCGCCGGTCGGTCTCTTCCACCGGAGCAACCAGCCACTGCTTCAGCAAGTGAAGCAGGGCTTTGTCGCTAATCCGGCGAGCCACGCACTGCATCAGCTCCGCATGAGGGATACTATCGAAGTACCCGCTCAGATCGGCATCCACCACTTCGCGATAGCCTTCCTGCAGGTACTCCGACACGGCATGCACCGCGTCCAAGGGCCTGCGGCCTTCGCGATAGGCGTACTGTTCATCCTGTAGGTCTGCTTCGAAGATCGGTTCCATTGCCAAGAGCACGGCGGTTTGCACCACCCGGTCCTTGATCATTGGAATCCCCAGCGGCCGCTGCTTACCGTCCGGCTTGGGAATATACACCCGCCGGACAGGATGCGGCTCATACCGCTTCGTTCTCAACTCCTCCGCCAATTCGCCCAGCCACTTCTGAACGCCGTACTGCTCGATATCCGCGAACGTTTGCCCGTCCACCCCAGGAGCTCCGCCGTTCTCACGGCATTGCTCCCAGGCGGCTTGCAGCACGTCCATTCGGTACACCTTGTCGTACAGCGAGTAGAAGCGAAACTTAGGCGCACTCTTGGCTTTCGCGTGGAGCGCCGCGCGGAGTCGTTGCAGCGGAGTCGTGTTGTTAGGTTCTTCACCAATCATCGGCTGCCCTCCTCCTGCGGACACTCTCTCTGGAACTGAGGCTCCTTCCCATCCACCGGAATTACCCGGCTTCCGCGGTACTACTAGCCCCTCCGTCACCGGGATGACCCTTCTCGGTCCCTCACGGGCTGAAGGTGCGGCGCCAACCGCCATCATCGCCGGCTTCTCGTGATTCTGGTTTGGTCCTTCGCGACATGCCGTTCCCTATACCCCGGCGGAAGTGCGGGCTGTTGTCGTTTGCTGCACCCGCACGGCTCAGCTTCCCCATAGGTCCGCAGGGTCGCCTTCCGCATCGACTTTTTCGAGGCCTCATCGGGTTTTCACTTGCGTTACGGCCTGCCGCTTCGCGGAATCACCTAGTGATCCTTTCCATCGAAGGCTTCGACAAGTTCGTTTCCTCCCTCGCCGCTTCGATTACTACTGGGCAAAACGACCATTCCCAGGCGGGACTCTCACCCGCTAAACCAAACAAACGTCACGACGCGCGGACCAACCTAGTCCATTTCTCTTCGCTTCAAAAGAAAACTTAGGCTCATTCCACTCGCGATTTCCTCCTTCGGGGCTGTGACTTAGCCGCAGCCGTCTCGTCGCACTCTCCAAAATCCGCCAACAACTTCCTTGACGGCCTCGAGTTCAATTCCGAAAATCCGTTCAACTATACAATTGCTACCAACACACGCCACGTTTCAGGATTTCTTTATGTCCCTTCGCTATACGCACTGCACCTGTTTCTCTTCTCCGCGTCCACCGCCGCTAACTTGCTGCTCTCACTCCAACCTCAACATGAGCGCTCAACCTATCAACTCGGATTCCTCACGCAACTTCGGTTCCCACGTCGCAACAGCCGTTCCCATATTGGCTTACGTCCAAGGCGAGCCGCATCTTTTGCTCGCCCGATTCGATCAAATCTTGATACTTTGAAAAAAGCTCGAATGGTGAGCACGGCGATCAAATCCACCCGCTAACACCGCGAACGACACCATACAATTGCACCATGGACCTGATTCAAATCGGCCAGCCGCCGCCGTTGGAGCCCGGAAAACTAGGCCACACCGCCATCGACCCGGTTTGCGGAATGACGGTCGATCCGGCGACTGCCCCTGCCTCGTTTGAGCATCAGGGAACGACTTATTACTTTTGCTGCTCCCATTGCCTGACCAAATTCAAAGCAAATCCAGGCGCCTATCTGGGCGAATCCAAACCCGCGCCAACGCACGCCCCGCCCAGCTCGAAATACACCTGCCCGATGCACCCAGAAGTGGTGCAAGATGGTCCGGGGGCGTGTCCGAAGTGTGGGATGGCGCTCGAGCCAACGATGCCGGCGGCGAGTGAGGGGCCGGATCCTGAGCTGGTGGACATGCACTGGAGGTTGTGGATTGGGGCGGCGCTGACTTTGCCGGTGTTTGGCATTGCGATGGCAGAGATTATTCCGGCACCGAGCATGCGAGCGTGGTTGCACCAGCACATGGTGGCGATGAACTGGGTGCAGTTGGCGCTGGCGACGCCGGTGGTGTTGGGGTGTGGGTGGCCATTCTTCGTCCGTGGTTGGTTTTCGGTCGTGAATCGCAGCTGGAACATGTTTACGCTGATTGCGCTCGGCGTGGGGGCGGCGTATGGGTATAGCGCGCTGGCAACCGTCGCGCCATGGTTGTTTCCGGCTGGTTTTTGGCAGATGGGTGGGGCCGTTGAACCGTATTTCGATAGCGCGGCGGTGATTGTGGTGCTGGTGCTGGTGGGGCAGGTGTTGGAGTTGCGAGCGCGGACGGCGACTGGGGCAGCGATTCGAGCGTTGCTGAATCTCGCGCCGAAGACCGCACGAATTATTCGAGCCAATAACCAGGAAGAAGATGTGCCGATCGAAAGCGTCCGGCCGAAGGACCGGTTGCGGATTCGGCCCGGCGAGCGAGTGCCGGTCGATGGCGTTGTCGTTGAAGGAAATGCGGCGATCGATGAATCAATGATTACGGGCGAGCCGTTGCCAGCGGAAAAAACCGAGGGTAGCGAAGTCACAGCGGGAACGATGAATACGAGCGGGTCGTTGATAATGCGAGCGACGCGCGTGGGCGATGATACGCTGCTGGCAGAGATCGTGCGGATGGTGACGCATGCGCAGCGGACGCGGGCACCGATTGAGAAGCTAGTCGATCGCGTGGCGCAGGTGTTTGTGCCAGCGGTTTTGTTGGCGGCAATACTGGCATTTATTGGCTGGTCGATCCTGGGCCCGCAGCCGCGATTGGCGAATGCACTGGTGCATGCGGTGGCGGTGCTGATTATTGCGTGCCCATGTGCGCTGGGTTTGGCGACGCCGATGGCGATTGTGGTGGGAACAGGGCGGGGGGCGAGTAGCGGCGTGTTATTTCGAGATGCGGAGTCGTTGGAGATGCTGCACCGGATCGACACGTTGGTGGTCGATAAGACGGGGACTCTGACAGAGGGTAAACCGAAGCTGGTGACGATTGAGCCGATTGCGGGATTCTCGGAAAGCGAGTTGCTGTCGCTCGCGGCGGGCTTGGAGAAAGCCAGCGAGCATCCGTTGGCAGCCGCCATCGTGGCTGGGGCAGCGGAGCGCGGCCTTACGCCGGCGGAGGTCAGCGATTTCCAATCAGTAAGTGGTCAGGGAGTTGTGGGAGTGGCCGCCGGCCGGCAAATTGCAATCGGCAACGAGTCGTTCATGGACAACCAGCAGGCGGAAATGCCCAGCGCTGGTGAAAAACTGGATGAATTGCGTGCCGCAGGCCAGTCAGTCGTTTGTGTGGCGGTTGCTGGTCACTTGGCGGGATTTTTGGCAGTTGCCGATCCGATCAAACCGACTGCGAAGGGGGCGATTAGGCAACTGCATGCAGCCGGAATCCGGATCGTCATGCTGACGGGTGACAATCGAACGACGGCGACGGCGGTCGCTGGGAAGTTGGGAATCGATGAGGTGATCGCCAGCGTTTTGCCAGCCGAGAAACGGGAAGTCGTTGCCCGGCTGAAGCGGGAGGGGCGAAACGTGGCGATGGCCGGTGACGGAATCAATGATGCGCCGGCCCTGGCGGAGGCGGATGTGGGGATCGCGATGGGGACGGGAACGGATATCGCGATTGAGAGCGCGGGTGTGACTCTGGTGAAGGGCGATTTGTTGCGAATTGTGCAGGCGATCGAGCTCAGCCGAGCGACGTCGGCAGCGATTCGGCAGAATCTGGTGCTGGCCTTTCTTTACAACGGCCTGTGCGTGCCGCTGGCGGCCTTTGGATTTATTTCGCCAATGTGGGCGAGTGCTGCGATGAGTGCGAGTTCGCTGAGCGTGATCGGCAATTCATTGCGGTTGAGGCGGGGCTGAGTTTCAGGACAGGAATGGCAGGCCCAGCCCACCCTACACGTTGAGGGCGAGGATTTGCGAGACGAGTTGGCGGATGGCGCGGGAGCGGTGGGAGAGGACGCGTTTGACGGCGGGGTTAAGCTCGCCGAAGGTTTGGTGGTATTCGGCGATCTCGAAGAGGGGGTCGTAGCCGAAGCCGCCGGCGCCGGCTTCGGCGGTGAGAATGCGGCCACGGCAGGTGCCTTCCGTTTCCGCGCGGACGTTGCCGTCGGGATCAGAGAGCGTAGCGTGGCAGGTGTAGTGCGCCCAGCGTTTGTTGGTGGAGATGTTGCTGAGCTTTTCGAGGAGCAGGGCGTTGTTCCGCTCGTCGGTGGCGCCGGGATCGGAAAAGCGGGCGGAATAGACACCGGGTGCGCCGCCGAGGGATTCGACGGAGAGGCCGCTATCTTCACCCAGTACCCATTGCTTCAGGTGCCTGGCCTGCTGAACGGCTTTGAGGGCGGCATTTTCAGCGAACGTACTACCGGTTTCTTCGATTTCGATTGAGTCAGGAAAATCAGCGAGGGTTTTTAGGACGAATCCGTGCGGCGCAAGCAGCTCCTCCAGCTCAACAAGTTTTTTCCGGTTACGTGAGCCGAGAACGAGCAGACGGGACATACAGACGCCTATCGAAACAGCGAGTTCGTCGCATTATAGGCGGCGGCGAGGGACAGGCGAGGGACCTCGACGGGCATGGGCTGAGGGTCGAAGCGGATGTTGCACGACTTTTCGACGCGGGCATAGAGCTCGATCTGATTCGTATTGGGCTTGCCTTGTTCAATGGGTCCGAAGTCCTTCATTACTTTGTGCAGTGCCGGATTGATTTCGGTTTTGCCATCGGGCCGTGGCTGGCCAACATCATTGAACGAGCCAACGGTGACAATACTTTCGGTGCGGTCGTGGAATTCGTAGGCCTCGACTCCTTTTTCGCGGAGGGCGGCGCAGAGACGGGAGGCTTTTAGCGCGGCCTCGTCGATTTTGGCCATCTTGCGGGGCTGCGCAGTGAGCTTTTCGAACTCATCGGGCTTCATCGAATCGACGCCGCGGAAGGAGGCGACGCGAACGGTGTAACGACCGGGGCATTTGAGCAGACTGTGGGGCAGATCCTTGTTGAGATCGACGATAAACGGATCGATGCCCTTGGAGACGAACATCTCCTTGGGGAGCAGCGGATTGCGGGTGACGAACGAGGCACCCATGGGGCCCTTGGTTTTTTTGGCCGGATCGGTGCTCATCATGTTGTAGATCGTGCGGAGGCCGACAAGGCGCTGAGAATTTGTGCCGCTACGTTTGGCCGTGTCGAGGCAGTCGGGCTTCGCGTGCTTGAGCAGATCGAGCGTTTTATCCATCTGCGGATCTTCGAACGATGAATAATTGCCGACGAGGACGGCGATTTCATCGAATTTGTTATTGGTCAGGTACCGCATGCGGCGGGTGCCGCCGTATTGGCTGTAGCCGAGGCCTTCGGTGGGTTTGGTGAAGTCGTAGGTTTTGCGGAAGGCGAAGGCTTCGAGCTTGTTTTTCTGGCGGAGCTCGAGGACGAGGTCGTGAGCCTGTTGCTCGGCGGTCGAGCCGACGAACGAGGCGGCCATGATCATCCAGGGACCGTTTTTCTCTTCGAGCTCGTAGGATTTGTTCGGGTCAGCGTCGATTTTTTTGAAGGGAACGAGCTTGGTCCAGGCGGGCTCGGCCGAGGCGCGGCCGGCGAGTAGCGTCACGGAAACATACGTCAGACAAACAGCCAATAACATTCTCGAATGCAATCGATGAGCGCGCAGCATGTCCATTCCTTTGGCCCCTTGATTCGGCGCGAAAGTTAACAAACGGGCTATTTGCTTGCCAGAGCAAGTAGGCCAAAATGGAGGCATGCTTAAAACCAATCGCCCGTATTCGCTAGTCGTTTTCATGGCCGCTACGATGGCAGTGCTGGCAACTGCCTTTGTTTGGCAGAGCGGCGCATTCGCCTGGCAGACCGGGCCGAAAGCGAGTTCTTCAGCCGCCAAGGCAACTCGGCCGGCGGGACAAAAGGGAGTTCGTATGGTTCGTGTAAAGGTTTTCAACCGTGCTGGCGAGCTCGTGGGGCCGCTGGAAATGCCCAAGGTTACCCTCACGGCTGCTGAGTGGAAAAAGAAATTGACACCGGATCAATTCAAAATCTTGCGGAGTAGCTCGACGGAGCGGCCGTTTTGCGGCGTGCTGCTTGATAACAAAAAAGTGGGCGTGTATGCCTGTGCCGGCTGTGGCTTGCCGCTGTTCACTTCGGATGCCAAATTCGAATCGGGTACCGGCTGGCCGAGCTTCTTTCAACCGATTGCGGCAGAGAATATCGCGGAGCGCGAGGACCGCAGCCACGGGATGGCCCGCGTCGAGATCAATTGCACCCGCTGCGACGGGCACTTGGGGCATGTGTTTCCCGATGGGCCGCGGCCGACGGGACTGCGATATTGCATGAATTCGGAGTCGCTGCAGTTCACGGCGAAGGAAGATCTTAAGAAGTTGGCTGATCCGGCGGCGGGAGAGTAAACGACGATGGCGACGAAAACGGCGGTGCTGGCCGGCGGGTGCTTTTGGTGTACGGAGGCGGCGTTCGAGCAGCTTGCGGGCGTGACGGATGTGACAAGCGGCTATATGGGCGGCGCTCGCGAGACGGCGAATTACCGCGCGGTGTGCGGCGGCGATACGGGACACGCGGAGGCGATTCGGATTACGTACGACCCGGCTGTCATCAGCTATGACACGCTGCTAGACGTGTTTTTTGATGCCCACGACCCGACGCAACTCAATCGGCAGGGCAATGACAGTGGCACACAGTACCGGTCGGCCATTTTCTATGCCGACGACGAGGAGAAGCGGTCGGCAGAGGCGAAGATTGCGACGATCAATCAGAAGGGAGTCTTTGCGCGGCCGATTGTGACGAAGTTGGAGGCGCTGGGCGAGTTTTATCCGGCGGAGGATTATCACCAGGATTATGCACGGCAAAATCCGGGTCAGCCGTATATTCAGGCGGTTTCGATGCCGAAGGCTTGTAAGGTTCGGGAGAAGCACGCGGGTTTGATTCGGCGCAATTGAGCAGGGCTGTTTCATTCATGGATCGGCGAAACTTTTTGGCTGGCACGGGGACTGTCGCGGCCGCGGCGGCGTTTGGTCCGCCGGTCGCGTGGGCGGCGAGCGATTTGATTCGCGGCGAGAACGCGAAGGCGGGAACGACGGAGTGGATGCTGAACAATCCACGTGTTGAAGAAAATAAGATTCGCTGCCCGTGGATCGAGGGATATTGCAATCGGAACAGCGTGAAGACGGGCGAGAAGCTGGGGATCAAGGTCAGCACGAATCCGCCGGTGAAGTTTACGCTTGATATCTATCGGCTGGGATACTACGGCGGGAAAGGCGGCCGGTTGATGGAACGGCTGCAAGTGAAGCAAGGTTCGCCGCAGCCTGATCCGCCGGTTGGCGACGTGCGCGTGCGGGAATGCAATTGGGAAACGGCGCATGAGTTGACGATACCGACGGATTGGCCGAGCGGCGTGTATCTGGGCAAGCTCACGGAGCAGAACGAGAAGATCGATAGCTACGTGGTGTTTATCGTGCGGGACGATCGGCCGTGCGATTTTTTGTTTCAGTGTTCCGACACGACGTGGTCGGCTTATAACCGGTGGCCGGATTTGTGGTCGCTGTATGACGAGGGGACGCCGCCGCACAATTGGTATACGGGGCCGGGCGTGTCGGTGAGTTTTGATCGGCCTTATGGCCGCTATCGGCAGATTTTTGACGCGCCGTTGTCGCAGGGATCGGGCGAGTTTTTGTTGTGGGAGTTTCCGCTGGCGTTTTGGATGGAGCAGCACGGTTACGACGTTTCCTACATCTCGAACATCGACACGCATGCCGAGCCGGCGCGACTGCTGAAGGCCAAGAGTTTCATTTCGGTCGGACATGACGAATACTGGTCGGTAGCCATGTACGACCACGTCAAAGCGGCGATCGATGCTGGCGTGCAGGCGGCGTTTTTCTGTGGCAATTCGGTGGATGGCGCGCTGGATATTCGCGGTGGGAAAAATGGGGCGGCCAATCGCGTGATTGAGCGTGTCGGAAAATTTGGCGGGCCGAATTCGGAGCGGGAACGCAGCTTCAAGACGCCGTGGAAATTGCATGGGCCTGATCCGGCAGCGCTGATGGGGGCACAGACGACTTCACCAGCCAATGGCAGCGCGGATTGGACATGCACAAACGACAAGCATTGGCTGTTTGATGGTTCGGGGATGAAAAGCGGCGATGCGATCAAGGGGCTCGTTGGCTGGGAGCATCATGGGCCGCCGCTGGGGCAAATGGCGGGGCTCGAGGTGCTGGCGCGCGGGCCGGTGTTATCGCGCGGGCGGGCGCAGAATACGGAATACACGGCGGTGATTTTTCCTGGGCCAAAGAATAACAGCGTGTTCAATGCGGCGACGATTTGGTGGTCGGATGGCCTCTCAGCGCCGCCGGGGTATTTGCGTCCGTCGGCTCATGGCGGCACGCCTCCGGGGCCGGATGAGCGAGTGCAGCGGATCACCACGAATCTGTTTAAGCGTTTTCTTGCCTGATGTTCGCTAAAATTCTCGCTGATTTGCAATCTTGGGGTGGCATGTCGGTTGCAGTAGAACGTTTGATGTGGCAGGCCGACGTTTGAAAATAAGGGAGAGAGTCATGCGCGAAATTCAGATTCCAATTCCGGAAATTGCATTGATAGCGGGTACGCGGGGGGCGTTGGGAATGGGCATTGGGTTGTTGTTGGCTGATCAAATGACGCGAGAACAGCGTCGCGGGGCGGGGCTGGCTTTGGTTGCGGTGGGTGTGCTGACGACATTTCCGATCATCGCCGACATCCTGGGTCGGCGGCGATGTGCTCGTGAGGAGCAACGAGAGCATCAGCAGCCGCAAGTGGCAGGAACGTATGGAGTGTGAATAACAATTAGAGCTTGAGGACGATCTTGCCGGCGAGCATGCCAGATTTTTGGAGCGTGTTTTCTTCTTGGAGCTTGTGGGCGGCGGCGGCCTGCGCGAGCGGCATGGTTTGGCTGATGTGGGCTTTGAGTTTTCCGGCTAGAAGCCACTGGTTGATGCTTTCCGCGCAATTACGCTGCTCGACGGCGGTGGCTTTGAACATGACGAAGCCGTGGAGCGAGCAGCCTTTGACGTAGAACGGCCCGACCGGGAACGGCGGGCGGGCGTCGCGGCCGGCCATGAGGACGAGGCGACCACGTTCGGCGAGGTAGGAGACGATTTTGTCGAAATCGGGCTCGCGGACGGTTTCCCAGTAAACATTGACGCCGCTAGGCGCAAATTGCTTTACGGCAGCAGCGATATCGTCGGTTTTGTAGTTGACCGCAACATCGGCCCCGAGCTTTTTGAGCGCGGCGACCTTTTCGGCGCTGCCAGCAGTGGCAAGCACTCGAGCGCCAGCGATTTTGGCCATTTGGACGACCATGGAACCAACGCCGCCGCTGCCGCCATTGACGAAAATCGATTCGCCGACTTCGAGCTTGGCTTCGCGGAAAAGGCCGAGGTGAGCCGTGATGCCGACGAGAGCGCAGGCGGCGGCTTCGTCGTCGGTAACCGTGTGGGGCGTCGGATAAAGCCATTGCTCATCGGCGGCACAGTATTCTGCGAAAGTGCCTTGGCGGCCGAGGAGACCTTGGTTCGAGCCCCAGACGCGATCGCCGACTTTGAAGCGTTTAACATTTGGGCCAATGGCTTCGATCGTGCCGGCGACGTCGCAGCCGATAATGAAGGGCTTGGGCAGCTCCCAGTAATTCGCGCCGTTGCGGAGATAGGTGTCGATTGGGTTGAGGGCGACGGCGCCGACCTTGATAAGGACGTGGGAATCGGTGGCCGCGGGTTTGGGGAGGTCGCCGAATTGGATGGTGGTGTCGGCGGGGCCGGTGGCGTTGATGTAGGCGGCTTTCATGGGGAGTGCTCAATATGGAGAGTGTTTCGTCCCTCGCTTGCGCGTCGGGTTAGTATTTCGACCCTCGCTTACGCTTCGGGTTAGTGTGCGAGCAATTCTTTCAAACCTATCGCAAGACGATCGATCTGCTGTGTGTCGGTATAGAGATGGCACGAGACTCGAATGTAACGTCGGCCGGCGAAATCGACGATGGGCACCTCGATGCCGAAGCGCTTCCAGATGGTGTGCTGGAGCGGATTGGCGACGGCACAGGTTTCGTTGGTTGTGGTCGGCGAGAGAGGCACGTGGGCCATGCTGCCGTACCACGCGGGATCGTCAGGAACGATTGGCTCGAGTTGAAATATGTCGGTGAGTTTCCGGCGGGCATATTGCGCGAGCCAGTGGGTGCGGGCGCGGAAGGCTTCAAGGCCGATGTTTTCGAGAAAATCGATGGCGGCGGGGACGGCTAAGTAGGCGACGGGGTTGCGGGTGCCGCTCCAGACGAATTCGTCGGACCAGGAGTCGATTTGGTTGGGCGGGAGGCGGCCCCAACTGAGGACGGGCGGGCGGACGTGCTGTTGTTGATGCGGGGCGGAGTAGAGAAAGCCGGAGCCGAAGGGGCCGCTGAGCCATTTGTGGCAACTGGCGGTGTAGAAATCGCAATCGAGCTTTTGGATGTCGAGCGGAATTTGAGCGACCGCATGGGGGCCGTCGATGACGACGGCGATGCCGCGTTGACGGGCTTGGCGGCAAATTTCGGCGACGGGGAAGATCACGGCGGTGGGTGAGGTGATGTGGCTGACGACGATGAGTCTTGTTTGATTAGTTGCCGCGGCAAAAATGGCATCTACTGTTTCTTTGATGGAGCGGAAGGGCAGTGGCAAGTCGGCGATTTTTGTTTTGGCATCGACTGTTTCACTGGCTCGCTGCCAGATGCGGTGGACAGCGCCGTATTCGTGATCGGTGAGAAGGACTTCATCGCCGGCGGCGAGCGGGAAGGAGTCGGCGATGATGTTCATGCCGGCGGTGGCGTTTTCGACGAAGATCAGATCGCTGGCAGGTGAGCCGACGAAAACGGCGAGGCGATCACGGGCGGCACGCCAGGCTGGATCCAGTTGGCGGACGAAAAAGTCCATGGGCTGACTGTCGATGGCGTCTTGCCATTTTTGGCGTGCTTCGCGGACGCAGCGCGGCGGAGGGCCGAAGGAGCCGTGGTTGAGATAGGTTGTACCGGAACGGAGATTCCACTCGGCTTTGAGTTGCTGCCAGGCGGCGTCATTGGTGGGATCGAGGGAGTTCATCGCATTTGGTTATTGCCAGGTGGAGTGATGCGCTAACATTTGGGAGGACTTTTTTGTTGCGGGAGAAAGTTAGTTTGGCGGAAGATGTTGGCAGCTTGTGGTTTAGGAAAACTAACATTTGTCAGGGAGCGCTAACATCGAAAGTGGTGTTAGCCGGTGGATTTTTCAGATTGGGATGTGAACGGAGTTAGAGGCAGCGCCTCTCAGAGCTATATCGCAAAACGGAGGAAAAACCGGGCCAGATTTTCAAAGATTTTTATTTTTGGAAGAAGTCCAGAACGGCTGATAGACATGGCCGAGGATCGCGGATCTCGGAATTGCGGCCGGCTGCCATTGGCGGGAGTCGATGGAGACGGGCTGGTTGTCGCCAAGGAGGGCGTATTCGGCGGTGGCCAAAGGCGAACCTAGCTTCCACTGCCGCGAGAGTCCTTGGGGGTCGAGGTAATAGATGTCGCGCCAGACGCGTGGCTCGTCGAACTCGATTTGGAGTCCTGCTGATCCGATTGCCAGCGAATGGCTCGGACTGAATTGCAGACCGGGGCTTCGCTGATATGGATGGCGAAAGATCGTGCGGCCGTCAATGACTAGCAGGAGCTGCTGATCGCATAAACCAAACTCAAGGCGCACATAGCGTCGCGAGAAATTGGTGGTCAGTTTACGCTCAACGAGCGTCTGTTGTCCGAATCGCAGCACGGCACGTTTTTGCGGCTCGATTTCGACTTCGAGTCGATCATGGTTATCGACCGCGGCAAGAGCGAGCTTTCCTGTGCCGACAGCTCGCAAGCGACTGGAAAAGAGAACGTCGGTGACCGCGTTCAAGGGCCGGTGCGTTTCGCCCTGGTTGTAACTGTCGTTATCCTGAATCGAAATGGCGTAGCCGCGGCTACGCTGATCGGCTGTGTTCTGCCAGTTTTCGTATTGGAGCCAGTCATAGGAATCGTTGCCGGCTGCGGTCGCAGCGTTGCGAAAGCCGGTTGGGCTTTCTTGCCAGCTGGAATGCTCGTTCACGGGTCGCCAGCGCGGCGGCAAGCCGGTTGTTTTTTGCGGCTGATAGGAATCGTCGTACACGAGCAATCGCAACGCGTCGAAACGGGCCTCGTCTTTGCGAATGATTTTGCCGCCGGCAAATAAGTCGCCCGCGGCAATGCCAAGCTGTTCGCCGGGCAAGCCGGCGATTCGTTTGACAGCGATGTCGTGGCTGTCTGGCAGAGCGATGGCGACGACGTCGCCGCGTTGTGGCGATTTCCAGAGCAGCGGCCAGCGATCGATGAGGACCTGGTCGGGTGATTTGAACACGGCGTCGTCGAGGGAATTGTCGGTGTAGCCGCAGTTGGGACAGGCGGCGCGGTTGTCGGTGGGAAGGTGCTCGGCGTCGCAGAGAAAGCGGAAGCGGCAATCTTGGCAGGTGACGAGGTAGTGAGCGCCGCAGAAGGCCGGAGCCATGGAGGGGCCGTCGATGGTGACGCGGCGGAGGAGACCGTCGAGGAAGCAGAGGCGGAAGACGACCAAAGCTGTAAGCGTCACTACGCTGACGAAGATCAGACGGCGGATGGCGCTAATCTCTTTCATATTCGGTCCGCTGGGCCGTGTTATGCTGCGCAAAACACAGCCACCCATTTGTAAAACGAACAAGTTCATTCATTATTATGCGCCGGGCAGCTCGACGCCTGCGTTGCGCCAATAATCGGGTAGTGGGGCGGTGACGTTGATGTAGTCGCCGGCGGCGTGGTGCCAGAATTTGAGGAGGCGGGCATGGAGGGCGATGAGGCGCTCGCGCTGGTCGTCGCTGGGTGGGCCGAAGGGGATTTGGCTGCCGTAGAGTTCGTCGCCGAGAAGCGGATGGCCGCGGCTGGAGCACTGGACGCGGATTTGGTGCGTGCGGCCAGTTTCCAGGGTAATTTCGAGGAGCGAGCGATTGGCGGGCGCAGCAACTTGCTGCAGGACACGGTAGTGCAGGACGGCAATGCGGCCGTCTGGTTCATCTTTTTCGACAACGATTGTTCGCGGCTCGCCGTCGATCTTCTTTAGATGATCGGTCCAAGTGCCTGCGGCCGGTTCAATGTGGCCTTCGACCAGCGCCCAATAGGTTTTTGTGACGCGACGGTTTTCGAATTGTTTAGAGATGCGTTGGGCAGCTTTGAGGGTTTTGGCGAAGACGATGGCGCCTGATACGGGGCGGTCGAGCCGATGGGGAACGCCGAGATAGACGTCTTTCAACGGCAGGCTGGAAGCCTGCCCCACGGCGCGCTCGCTTAAGAAGCGTTTGATGCGGTATTCGAGGCTGTCGATGCCAAGCGGCGCTTGGGTCAACAATCCCGCAGGCTTGGCGACGGCCAGGCAGGTTTCGTCTTCGAAGAGAATGTCGAATCCGCAGGGCATACGCTCAGAAGATTTCGTGTGGATAGGCGTTCCCGGCCCGAAAAGCTTCGGCATAGCGGACGCCGCAGGTTGCGCCGCGATAAGCGGCGAGAGTTTCCTTGGCTCGCTGCGCGGGGTCTTGCTTGGTGGGATCGTATTTCTCGTTGCGGACGATTGCCATTTGTCGGCCGAGCCACTCGGTGGCTTGCCGCCATTCGTCGGTGACATCGACAAATGTGTCGGGGATGAAATCGATGGTGTGGCGGGGGCCGTTGTCGAATTGATAGATGCGATTGGCGGTTTTGAAGGACTGTCCGCGGGGCAGCAGTCGGTCGCCGTGACGCAGTGCGGTTTTCGCCAGTTGCGAGGCGATTTCGTGGTCGGTGTGGGTGTCTTGCGGCCAGAGCATAAACGCTATGTCGGGCCCGATTTGGGCAATTGCGTCGGCCACGAGTCGCTTGTTCGCTTCGGAGACCTCGTAGTTGATGCTCGCGAATTTGAGGAACCGCATTTCGACGCCGTATTCCTTGGCCAGCTCGGTGGAGCGGGGCACAAGCTCCTGATCGCGCCCGGCGACGGGCTTCCAATTGCTGTAGTCACCGATGAGGGCGAGAATGACGACGCGATGGTTCTTGCGGATGGCCTTCAACAGCGTTCCGGAGATGCCGAAGACGCAATCGTCGTAGTGGGCACCGATTCCTAGAATGGTTTTGCTCATTCAGTAGTTCCCTGTTGCTCGTCCGTGGCCACGGCATTGTAGCTGGCAGTCGTCGCTCCACCGGCTCAGGGCCGGTGGTGACGGGATCGACCTAGTGTGACTGGTTCTCCAAGTGCAGCGTGAATTGTAACGAGCGGCTGGCATTGGGTTGTCCGCTTTCGACGAGCCGATCGGAATCGTCTGCTGTTTTCAATGCGAACTTGTGGATCTCGTCAGGACAAATACCAAAGATTCGTTGTTTCACGGACGAGGCGGCAGCAAGCGTTATGAGCTCGGCGGAGCGCCGGGAATGTTGTTTGACGCCAGGAGCGCGGCCCTCGCGGAGTTTGACGCCAGCGGCGGCCAGTTTGATCAGGCATTTGAGAAAGTCAGCCGTGGGGCCGCTGCGGCCGGCGGCGTGCCAGAGGCTTTCCCACTCTTCGTGGGCCTCCCAGTAGAAGCCGTGGTTAAAGAGGTCGATGGCATATAAGTAGTTTTTGTTCGTTGCGAAGGATGCTTGGTCAAGCGGCTGTGCGGTGGGATGATTCAGGCCGAAGCTGTGACCGCGCGGATCGCTCGTGGGATGTGGCGAAAGCCCGGGGACGTAGCTGTAGGGGGGGAGAGGGCGGTCGGGGCAGTAGCGGAAAATGTCATTGGTCATTTGTCATTGGTCGGTGGTAGGGAATTCCATTATCCACTAATCTCAGGTCGAACTGCATTAGCTGACCACGGACCCATGACAATTGCCAATGCGCCGTATCTTAATCACTGGTGTCGGCCGCGGGCTCGGGCTCGCGATGACGGAGAGATTTGTCGAGCTCGGTCACACGGTGATCGGTTGCAGTCGGCAAAAGGGACATGTGGAGAAGCTGGCGAAGCGGTTTGGTTCGCCGCATCGTTTTACGGTCGTCGATGTGGCTGATGCCAAAGCCGTGGGGCAATGGGCGAAGGGAGTGCTGGCGGAGAGTGGGGCGCCGGATTTGGTGCTCAACAATGCCGCTGCGATCAACGAAAACGCGCCGCTGTGGGAAGTGCCGCCGGTGGATTTTTCGCGCGTGATTGACGTCAACATCAAAGGAATTTTTCATGTCGTGCGACATTTTTTGCCGGCGATGATCGAGCAGGGCAGGGGGGTGGTGGTGAATTTCAGCTCGGGGTGGGGTCGCTCGACGTCGCCGGAGGTGGCACCCTATTGTGCGACGAAATATGCGGTCGAAGGGTTGACGCTGGCGCTGGCTCAAGAGCTGCCGAGCGGCCTGTGTGCCGTGCCGCTGAATCCGGGGATTATTAATACGGATATGCTGCAGAGCTGTTTTGGCGGGAATGCCGATTCGTATCCGACGCCGGAGCAATGGGCGAAGAAAGCGGTACCGTTTTTATTGGCGTTGGGTCCGAAGGATAACGGCAAGTCACTTACGGCGCCGCAATAGGCAACGATGCACCCTGCTGCCTTGCCGCCGGATGTTCTGTTGGCCGACTGCCATGTCGAACGGACTCGTCGCGGCGGGCCGGGCGGGCAGCACCGCAACAAGGTTGAAACGGCGGTGGTCATCACGCATCGGACGACGGGCGTGAAAGGAGCGGCGAGCGAGCGGCGGAGCCAGGACTTGAATCGGCAGGCCGCCGTGCAGCGATTGCGCGTCAATCTGGCGCTCGAAATCCGTCAGCCTGTTGAACCAGCGCAAGTTCCGAGCGAAACCTGGCGTTCACGAGTCCGCAATCGGCAAATCGCCGTCAGCTCTGAGCACGCCGATTTTCCGGCCTTGCTGGCCGAAGCGCTCGACCGACTGGCTGCCTGCGGGTGGGATGTTTCCGCGGCTGCCGCGCAGTTGGGAATCACCACGTCGCAGTTAGCCAAGTTTTTGCGGCGCGAGCCGGAAGCTGGCGTGCTGCTCAATCGCCAGCGGGCAGCGAGGCAGTTGCGGCCACTAAAATGATCGAGTACCGCGATAATTGGCCGCTTCGGTAATCTTCGTTCTAAGGAGACACGAAAGCGTCTTGTTTGTAGGCGAGACCGGTTGGCGGTCCAGCGCGATGGGGTCGGGAGTCGATTGCGGTATAAATCCACCCACCTGGAACATTGTTCTCGCAATCGACTCCCGACCCCTCCATTTAGATAATTGGCTAATGCGGTAATCCTCGTTTTACGGAGGCAGGTTCGTTCATGTCGGACTTTGATCGCGATAAGTGGAACGCCAAATATGCGGCGATGGACGCTCCGCGCGAGCCATCTGCGGTGCTCGTCGCTCTGGAAAAGCACCTGCCGCGCGCCGGCCGGGCCATCGAAATCGCTGGAGGCGGCGGCCGCAACTCAATTTGGCTCGCTCGCCGCGGGCTCGATGTCACTCTCACGGACATTTCGCCGGTCGGCCTGGAGATTGCTCGCCAGCGCGCGGAGCAAGCGAGCGTCGTCATTCAGGCTGTTGCGATCGATTTGGAACAGCAGCCGCTGCCCGGCGGCCCGTTCGACCTGATCGTTAGCGTTTGCTACCTCTGCAGGCACTTGTTTCCGCAGTTTTCCAGCTTATTGGCCGATGATGGCCGCCTGGTGGTGATTCAGCCGACGAAGAGAAACTTGCAACGCAGCGATAAACCGCCGGCGGACTATTTGTTCGAAGAGGGCGAGTTGCGCGGGTTGGCTGCGGGTCTGGAAATCGTGCATTACGAAGAGGGCTGGTCGGCTGATGACCGCTACGATGCGGTTTTAGTCGCCAAAAAACGGGCGGCGAGCGTTGTATGATAGAGGTATGAAGCTTATTCGAGTCGGCGCGGCCGTGCTGAACCAAACGCCTCTGGATTGGGACGGCAACGCAGCGCGCATTCGCGAGGCCATTGCCGCGGCACGGGACGCGGAGGTTAGCATTCTGTGCCTGCCCGAACTTTGTATTACGGGCTATGGCTGCGAAGATGCGTTTCATGCCCCGGGCACGCAGGAGATGGCGCTGGGTTTACTAGCCGACCTAGTGCCAGAAACTCGCGGAATGATGGTGTCGTTCGGACTGCCGCTGCTGTTTCAAGGTTCGCTGTATAACACGGCCTGTTTGGCGGCGGACGGAAAGGTCTTGGGATTTGTCGGCAAGCAGAATCTGGCCGGTGAAGGCATCCATTATGAGCCGCGGTGGTTTAAGCCTTGGCCGGAAGGCGTGCGAGTTTCGCACCATGTGGAGACGGTAGAAGAAGCTCTACCGTTAGGAGATCTCATTTTCGAGATTGGCGGCGTGCGAATTGGCTATGAAATCTGCGAGGACGCGTGGGTTGCGGATCGGCCGGGTGGAAAACTGGCTCGGCATGGCGTCGATATGATTCTCAATCCGAGTGCGAGCCATTTTGCGTTCGGTAAACATGAGATTCGCAAG
The DNA here is from genome assembly GCA_036496265.1 of Pirellulaceae bacterium. Lineage (GTDB taxonomy): Bacteria > Planctomycetota > Planctomycetia > Pirellulales > Pirellulaceae > CAYLLN01. The sequence goes on from DASXLL010000185.1 coordinate 17,794, forward strand.
CGTTTTGTGACTGAGGGATCACGGGCGTTCAATGTGGGTTATGTGTACGCGAATTTACTCGGCAACGAAGCGGGCCGAGCGATTTATGACGGCGACGCGATGATTGCCCAGGCGGGCAAACTGCTGGTTACTGGGCCGCGGTTTTCGTATGCGGACTGGCACATCACTCATGCTGTTGTCGATATCGATCTGATTCGGATGAGCCGGGCGCGGACGGCCAGTTATCGACCAACGATATCGATGGATCGCAAAGAAACGGTCGCTGCGGTATTCGAATTTCCGCAGCTAAAGCCGCGGCGAGAGGAAATGTCACACCCAGCTTGGGAAGCGTCACCGAGTATCAAAGAAGAAGAGTTCACGCGGGCGGAATCGCTGGCGCTGTTCGACTATTTGCGGAAGAGCCGGTCGCAGGGTTTTGTGGTGTCGCTGAGTGGGGGGGCGGATTCGACTTCGGTTTCGTATTTGGTGGCTCGGTTGGTGAGTTTTGCCGCGAGCGAGATTGGGCGCGAAGGGTTGCTGAAGAAGTTGGCGCACATTCGCGGCTTGGAAACGGCGAAGGATAACAAACAGATCGTCCTGCGGCTGCTTTCATGCGTGTATCAATCGACTCGCAATAGCGGCGATGTCACGCGCAATGCCGCGAGGAGTGTCGCCGAGGCGCTGGGCGCGGAATATTTCGAATTCGACGTCGATCGCGTGGTGGAAGACTACAAATCGCTGGTAACGCGCGGGATTGGTCGCGAGCTGGATTGGAAAACGGATGATTTGGCGCTGCAGAATGTGCAGGCGAGGGCGCGAGCGCCGGGCGTGTGGATGCTGGCCAATATTCGCGGGGCGCTATTGCTTTCGACTAGCAATCGGTCGGAGGCGGCGGTGGGTTATGCGACAATGGATGGGGACACGAGTGGCGGCCTGGCTCCCATTGCCGGAATCGATAAAGCGTTCCTCCGTCGTTGGCTGCGCTGGTGCGAGAAGCAGGGGCCGGAGGGTGTTGGGCCGCTGTCCGAGCTGGCGGTCGTCAATGAGCAAGCGCCGACGGCTGAGCTGCGGCCGCCGTCGTCAAAGCAGACGGATGAAGACGATTTGATGCCGTATGAATTGCTCGACGCCATTGAGCGGGCGGCTATTCGCGACAAGCAATCGCCGCGGGAGATTCTGCTTGTGATGCAGGCGGAATTTCCGCAACATTCGCGGGAAAAGCTTATCAGCTGGATTGAGCGATTTTTCCGGCTGTGGTCGCGGAATCAGTGGAAGCGCGAGCGCTATGCTCCCTCGTTTCACCTGGATGATGAGAACCTCGATCCCAAAACATGGTGCCGGTTTCCAATTCTTTCGGGCGGCTATGAGAGAGAACTGGCCGAGTTGCGGGCATGTAAGAACGGTGAATAGCGGAATGCGCGCAAAAAAGACCGCGGCAGATCAAATAGTTCGATCGGTCGCGGTCTCACAGCCGACTCTCGTATCTTGTTCGATCGGCCTACGTGCCGCCGGCTCCCGCGCCGCCGGCACCGCCCGCCGCGCCAGCGCCGCCCGCACCTGCCGCGGCAGCGCCGGCGCCTGAGACACCGGCTGCGCCTGTTCCGATCGCGCCGGTAGCTGTCGAGCCGCCCGCTGGTCCAGCTGTCGAGCCAGTGCCGCCGAGCATGGCTCCTGTTCCGCCGACCGCGCCAATGCCCCCGGCCGTCGAACCGGTGCCGCCAGTCGTCCCTGTTGCTCCGACCGCGCCCGCGGCGCCAATCGCCGTTTGCGCTGGATTAGCTGGTGATAGGCCGGAGATTCCAAGGCGGCCAATCCCGGTACCGCCAATCGTGGGAGTGGCAGCGGCACCTGGCAATTGAGATGGTCCCGTAAAGCCAGGATTCGCAGTGGAGAATCCAGTGGGAGCGCTTTGGTTCGCGCTCAAGTTGCCGGGAGAGGTCGATAGAGTCGGGCCAGGGGTGCCGATAGCGGACGCATTCGTGGGTCCAGCCGGATAGAACGGAGTTGCACTATTCTGAGCGCCCGGGATCGGTAAGGTCGCCGATGTGCTGGGAACAGTTGTCGCAGCCGTTGTGCTTGTCGCCGGCGTCACGGTGCCGCGAACGTTGAGGCCCGACTGATCGATCTGGTTCACCGTATTAGCACCGGTGGAGAGGTTGCCCTGAAACGATGGTTGTGCCAAAGCACCTGCCCCAGGAACGCTGCTGGAAGCGCCGGGCACAGCCGCCGCGGTTGCGTGGGGCTGCTGCGTAGGACGCACGACGCCGCGCATGACGGCTGAGGGCTGCACGGACAGCGTTTGGGCGACGCCGTTGCGATTGACGACAATGCTGGCGGTCTGGCCAGCGTTGGGAGAGGTCAACGCCTGGACGAATTGAGCTTCGGTCGAGACCGGGCGCCCATTGATCGAGACGATGCGGTCGTTCGCGCGGAAGCCGGCATTGGCGAAGGCGCCTTGTCGGGCGATGTCCGCCACAACGAGGCCATTGATGCCAGGCCGCGTGTCGAACCCCAGGCCAAGGTCCGCGCTGCGGAAGCCCGAAGTCATCGCTGCCGTGTTGCGGAGGTCGCCTTGGGCACGTCCGAGATTGGCGTCGGCGGCCCGTGCGCTCGAGTTAAGGGCTTGGCGGGCTTCCTGCCGCGCATCGCGGTTCAGTACATTGGCCGTCCGCGCCGCAGCTTCGTCTTGCTCGCGGACGCCGCGGATGGCGTCTCGATCTTGCACCGCTGCTTCCCGAGGATTGCCGGCAATGGGCAACGTCTGAGCGGAGACAAGGCCGCCCAGGCCGGCGCCGGCGAGTGCCGCGCTCGCAGCGCCGACCTTTAATCGATGAAAGTATTGATTCAACATAACGCTTCTCCTTGGTTTCATTGGCAAACGAAGTCCGCCGCGATTGCTCCTTGCGGCGCATAGTTGATTTATGAAACTTTGAACGAAGCATTCGGCATGCCCGGACCTGCAAAAGAACCGTCGTTTTGTCCGGCACGGCCATATAGTGGTCGCCATATGACGCTTATTGACCGCGGAAAAGCCAAACTGGCAGTAGCCGAATCGGTTTTATCCGCGAAAGATCCAGCCGCGTTTGTAGAAATAGGTGAGCATGACGCTGGCGGTGATAATCATTACGAGCCAGACCATCGGATAGCCCCAATACCAGTGCAGCTCGGGCATGTTGAGCGGCATTTCGTCGTTGTGACTGTCGAAGTTCATGCCGTAGATGCCGACGATGAAAGTCAACGGGATGAAGAACGTGGAGAAGATGGTGAGGACGCGCATCGTCTCGTTGATGCGGTTGCTGATCGACGACATGTAGAGGTCGCGGAGGTCGGCTGTCAGCTCCCGGTAGGTTTCGATGAGCTCGACGAGCTGCACGATGTGGTCGTAGCAGTCGCGCATGAAGAGGCGGGTGTTGTCGCTGATGCGGACGTTGTCTTCACGGGCGAGGAGCGCGATGGCATCGCGGAGCGGCCAGAGCGTCCGACGGAGCACGAGCAGATCGGCTTTCACCTCGTGAAGCCGATCCATGACGGCGCGGTTCACGTTTGGTTCGAGGACTAGCTCTTCGAGGTCGTCCAAACGCAGGGCATAGACTTCCAGCACGGGGTAATAGTTGTCGATGACGGCGTCGATCAGAGCGTAGGCGAGGTAGTCGCTGCCAAGCGTGCGCATCTTGCCGCTGCCTTCGCGGAGGCGGTTGCGGGTGCGATCGAAACAGTCGCCGGGCAGGCCTTCCTGAAAACTGATCAGCCAATCGGGGCCAACGAAGAGGCTGACTTGCTCGGTGCCGCAGCGGCCGTCGCTACAAAAGACCATCCGCAGCACGATGAAGAGAATTTCGCCGTACGTTTCGACCTTGGCCCGTTGGTGCACGTTGACCGTGTCTTCCAGAGCGAGGCGATGCAGGCCGAAAAGGTCGCCCAATTGCTCGATTGTTTTTGCATCACCAAGGCCTTCGACATCGATCCATGTCACCGGTCGCCGCCCAACGAGCGATTTGGCCTCCTCGGCGGTGTTAACGTGAATTTCCATCACTTCGCCGGCGCCATAAGCGATCACATTGATCTTGGGCTCGGGCTGCGAAGGATCAGAGACGATCGAGCCCGGCGCCGACCCCGGCTGCGTCCGACGGCTGATCGTGGGGACTTTGCGATGGCGATTGCGGCGACTCATGATCGATCCTGAAACGCTTACTGGCAATCACTTTACGCTGCCGAGCAGCATCGACATAGGCGCGGACGGTTTAGCGGCCTATCATTCGCGCCCGAATGGGCCCAAAACTGCCTTCACTAATTGTTTTACTCTCAAGCGCCGCGCTGATCGGCTGCACCGGCCAGCATCCGCGGCTGTCGCATCCGGGGACGATCGAGCAGCAGCGACTGCGGGCGCTGATTCACGATCCGTATGCGGATCCGGATATGGGGCCAAAAGATCCGGGCATGAGGCCACAGGAGTTTCAAAAGCCGCTGCCGGAGCCAGTGAGAAATCGGATTTATGCGGATAGCTGGTGGTGGCGGCGGTGAAATTCTTGGTCAACGAGATTCGCCGCGATCCTTTCTTTACAAGTGAGGAATGTTGCCATGAATCCCAACGATTTGCTGGATTCTGGCTGCTCTCGGAAAATTAACCATTGACAGCCAGCAAGCACGCCTCTTTAATGCCGCGACGATGTTGTGTGCGTGGCGAAGAGAACAGGGATGAACGGCCACAGAACCGATCGGCTGGCAGAATGTGGGCGAAGAACGCCCCGCCGACAACCGGCATGGCCGCTTGGCTTCTGGTCGCGGCTATCCGCGGTTGATTGCTCCCTGGTCTTGGCCTCCGGTCGCTGTGTCGGCGACCGCCCGCTGCTCGGCAAGGAGACCGCAGCAGCGCGGGTATCGCTTTTGGGCTCCTGGGGATTGCCCCATCATGAACGGCTCGGAAATCGAGCAGTCATCTATCGCGGTTGGCTCCGCTGTCACCGAATCCGAAGAGCCTCCGGGTAGCAACTACCTATCTAATCCCTCTTACGACAATTTGCCTCTCTTTAGGCCGCGGGATGCGGAGCAGCCGGCGGTTGCGGAAGCGCCCGGTGTGGATGCCGGTGTGAACCGCCGCGCCCATGCGGTCCTCTCGCGACGCAATCGGCCGAACCTGCGGACGCGGGCGTTTCGGCGGGCGTTTTACGCGGAAATCAAAGACGCCGATTGGAACGATTGGCGGTGGCAATCGCGGCATCGCGTTCGGAAGCTCGAGCAGATTGAGCGGATGCTTGTTTTGTCGGACGATGAGCGCGAGGCGCTGATCAAAGGCGAGTCGATGCTACCGGTTGGCATCACGCCTTATTACATGAGCCTGCTGGATCGGGATGATTCGCAGCAGCCGCTGCGGCGAACGGTGGTTCCGGTCACTGGCGAATTCATTCGCACGCCGGGCGAGGCCGACGATCCACTGGGTGAGGACGGGCACAGTCCGACGCCCGGCCTCGTGCATCGCTATCCGGACCGTGTCCTTTTGCTCGCGCTTGATTTTTGTTCGACTTACTGTCGCTACTGCACGCGGTCGCGAGTGGTCGGCCACGGCGAGATCATGCCGAGCGAAGGGCGACTCGAAAAAGCGTTTGAATACATTCGCAGCAAGCCGGAAATCCGAGATGTTCTTATCAGTGGCGGCGATCCACTGGCATTGAGCGAGGAAAAGCTGGATTGGATTCTGGCGAACCTGCGAGCAATTCCGCATTTGGAGTTCATTCGCATCGGCACCAAGATGCCGGCGGTGCTTCCGCAGCGAGTGACGCCGCAGCTCATTCGCGTGCTGAAGAAATATCATCCGTTGTGGATGAGCGTTCACTTTTTGCATCCCGATGAATGCACGCCGGAAGCAAACATGGCTTGCTCGCGGCTGGCGGACGCGGGCATTCCATTGGGGTCGCAGACGGTGCTCTTGAAAGGCGTGAACGACAGCGTCCCGGTGATGAAAGACTTGTGTCACCGGCTGCTGATGATGCGCGTGCGGCCCTATTATATCTATCAGTGCGATCCGATTAGCGGCTCGGCTCATTTTCGGACCAGCGTGAGCAAAGGCATGGAAATTATCGAAGGCTTGCGCGGCCATACGACCGGCTATGCAGTCCCAACGTATGTCATCGATGCTCCGGGCGGAGGCGGGAAGATTCCGCTGCAGCCGAACTACATCGTCGGCCGCGATGGCGATGATCTGCTGTTGAAGAACTATGAGGGGCAGGTTTATCGGTATCCAGACCCTGTCTAGCCGTCATTTCGATGCCTGGAATTCGTGTCGTTAAGGTCGGCGGGAGCTTGTTTGATTGGCCCCTGCTGCCGCTGGCGCTTGATGCGTGGTTGAACGAGCAGCCCTCGGCAACAAACGTGCTGATTGCTGGTGGAGGAAACCTAGTTGAGTCGATTCGGCAAGCCAGTCAGGTGTTTTCGCTTGACGACGAAACGGCCCATTGGCTGTGCATTGAAGCGATGAGCATCCAGGCGAGGCTGCTAGGCAGCTTGCTAGTGGATGTAAGCCTTGTTGCCAGTTATGGCGCCTTGCAAACGGCAACCCAGGCCGGTTCCTGTAACCGAATAGTGTTCGACGCGATCAAGTTTCTCCGCGAGCAGGAATTCAGGCTGCCCGGCCATGCCCTGCCGCACGATTGGAGCGTCACGAGCGATTCGATCGCGGCCCGATTGGCTGAGGTTTTTGCGGCTGATGAACTGGTATTGCTCAAGTCGGCCGATTCGCCCAGTGAAACCACAGCAGTGCTAGTCAATGCTGGATTCGTAGATCGACATTTTCCGTCGTTCGATAGGTGCTGTTTTCGGCGGCGATTCGTCAATCTTCGGCAGGTCGCTAAGTGTCCAGCGGAAGTCGAAATCTGACTCACTAACTCGCAGGTGCAATCGTTAGCCCTTGCCACTCGTTCGGGCGGCAGGATAAGGTAAAGTCTGGGGCGACGTTTACGGAACATCCAGTTTGCTCGGCCGCCGCTTCCATAGGAGCGAAACCGGCTGTATTTCACGCGACTGGCGGCGCGGGTCTCGCTGCTGCCAATAGCCGCCCTGTTCATTGAAGATCGCATGCTGGCTTACCTGGTTATCCGCGAAGGAACAAAATGGTCGGACGTGTATCGTCTGGTGCCGGGACGAACCGTTACGATCGGCCGCGCGGGGACAAACCAGATTGTCATCAAGGATGAACGGTCCAGCCGGCAGCACGCGGAAATTTTCGTGACCCGCGGCAATTGGACGCTGCGGGACTTGGACAGCCGCAACGGGAGCTACGTTGGCGAGCGGCAAATTCGCGGCGACTATACGCTGCAGGCGGGCGATGTGATCCGCATCGCCGGCTGCTATTTGGCGTTTGTCCAGGATCTGACACAGGCGTTTCCCGATCCGACCAGCGGCGCGCCTGGGCTCGCGCAGCTTCCGGTTGGCGATGAAACCGTCATCGGCCAGTTTGTGGCTGACACCGGTGAAATCGAAGCTGATTCGGACCTGATGGATGAAACGCACGACCTGACGACGATTACGCATCGCCGCAATCAAACACGGTATTTGGTACCGGGTGGGCAAAATGAAGTGGCCGTCCCGCGCCTGGGGCAAGCAGCTGCAAAACTCTGTCGCTTGGCATTTGAGTTGGCGAGCGAACCGGATATTCAGTCGGTGGCGCATCTGGCTTTGAACGGGTTGTTCGAGAGCACGCACATCGATGCGGGGGCGTTGCTGCTTTTGCCGCGAGACGCAAACGGCGCGGATGTGACGCCGGCGGATTTGCAAGTCGTCGCGTCGCGGACCGACGTTGAGCCGAGCTATCACCGGCCGTCGGCTTTTTTGGCAGCGACGACGCTTCGCGATGGCGAAGCTGTGTTGGCTCGCAATATCGAGGGGGATAGCCAACTCGCGACGAAGGACAGCAAGGGGGAGTTTCACGCGACGGGGGCGATGTGCGCTCCGATCCGACAGGACCGGAAGGTTATTGGGCTGATTCATTTGTATTCGACGAATCCAGAGCGGTTGCCGGACCCCGAAGACTTGGAATTTACGTTGGCAGTGGCCGACAACGTGGCGCTGGCCGTTCGGAACTTGGCGAAGCAGCAAGAGTTGGCGGAGAATCTCCATCAGACGCGGAGCGAAATCCTCGAACTGCGAAAGCAACTCGGTGCGGAAAGTGAATTGGTGGGTTCGAGTCCAGTTTTGGCACATGTGCAGCAGCAGATTGCTCGAGCGGCGCCGAGCCGGGCGACGGTTTTGATTCGTGGCGAGAGCGGCGTGGGCAAGGAATTGGTTGCGCGGGCGATGCACTTTGCCAGTCCGCGGAAAAAGGGGCCGTTCGTGTGCTTAAACTGCGCGGCGTTGACGGAGACGTTGCTGGAAAGCGAATTGTTCGGTCACGAGCGTGGAGCATTCACGGGGGCGACGGAACGGAAGATCGGCAAGTTCGAGCAGGCGCATCAAGGGACACTGATGCTCGACGAAATCGGCGAAATGTCGCCCTCGATTCAGGCCAAATTTCTTCGCGTGCTGGAAGGCCATCCATTTGAACGGGTGGGTGGCAGTCAGCCGATTAAAGTCGATGTCCGGGTTATCGCCGCTACAAATCGCGACTTGGAAAAAGCCGTGGCTGAGAATTCGTTTCGCCGCGATTTATATTTTCGCTTGCGAGTTGTCGAGATCTTTGTGCCGCCACTGCGGAAGCGGCCGGAAGATATAACCGAGTTGGCTAATTATTTCCTCGATAAATATATCGCTGAGACGGGCCGAAAAATTCGCGGGTTCACGCCGGAAGCCTCGCAGTGCCTGATTAAATATCGGTGGCCAGGGAATGTGCGCGAGCTGAAAAACGTGATTGAACGTGCGGTGGTGCTGGCTCGCGGTGATTTTCTGGACACGGATGATTTGAATTTGTCGAATCTCACGGCTGGCGAATCGGAGGTGGTTCCGTCGAGTAAATCCACGTTCGAGCCGATGTCGCTGGATGAAATCGAGCGGCGGCATATTCATGCGACGCTCAGGGCAACAGGCTGGAACAAAAGCCGGACGGCGGCGATTTTGGGAGTGGAACGATCGACGCTAGACCGCAAAATTCGGCGATATGATCTCAAGCCGCCGAATGTGCGGGCGGATGAATGGCAGGCGGAGACGGAATAAACGACCCTTTTCGCGTAACAGTGAATTGCTCCAACTGAATGGCGGCATAAAATCGCGTCATGACCATTGAGCAACTTCGAAATACGCATCAAGCATCGCCTTTTCGTCCGTTCACGGTCCATGTCGCCGATGGTCGGTCATTTTTAATCCCGCATCGCGATTACCTGTCGCAGTCCCCTTCGGGCCGGACAATTATCGTTTACGGTAACGATGACAACTTTGACATTCTAGATTTGCTGCTGGTTAGCGGCTTAGAAGTTCATTCGACTCCTCGACAGGCTGGCGATGCGGCGGCATGAGCGCGGCTTGGCGTCTCAAATCTAGCCGCCGGCGATGGCGCTGATGACTAAGTAGGGTTCTTTGCCGGTCGCTACAGCTTCTGGAACCGGCGCGTCGATCTCTTCGAGCGATAAGTCTTGTTGGCAGGCGTAGTAACGCAGGAAAGCGCGGCGCTTTAGCGTCACTTGATCGCGAATCGTGCCGCAGAGCATTGGATAATGCTTTTCGACGGCGTCGAGAATCGATTTTTGGGTAACGGGCTTTTCGACGTCGAGATTCAATTCCCCGTTCACCTGCGACAAGATGCGCAGGTGATAGGGAAGCACGACTCGAATCATTGCTGTGTCTTGATCACCGGCGGACATGAGAAAGATTAAGAGCAGGAGTAAGATTAGGAATGGGATTAGGATTACGAGTAAGAGCAAGAGAAGGATTCTCGTTGCTCAGGCCGATTCGCTCACGATCGAAGATTTTTCATATTCGCGCGACGAATTACGTTTAATTAGTCCCATTAACATGCGGACTATTTTCTGAAGTTGCTCCTTTCCTGGTCGAATCTCATCTGGCGTCAGCTTTGATTTCGCAACTAATACATCGAGACCCGCGGCACATTCCAATGCTGAACCATGAGCAATGTCGAAAAAACGGCAGCGATCTTTTGGAGAATACTTGCCGTTGCCTTCCGCGATGTTCAGCGATATGGATGTCGAAGCACGATCCAACTGATCTTTCACGTCGCCAACGCGAACAGTGGCTTCTAATAGAGAAGACAACCACGCGATGAAAGCGATCGCTTCTCGATAAACTTCCAGTTTTTCGTGGTCGAACCAAGTCTCTTGGGGCGCTTGCATGATGTTTCCCCGACCGATGTTGACCGCGGCGCAGCGGTCCTGCTCTTAATCTTTATCTTGCTCTTAATCCAAGTCCTAATCTTAATCTTCCTCTTAATCCTGCTCCGCGGCGTGTGCTAGTTAGTGCAATGTTTGAACTTCGACGGAGAGGACGCTGGGGAGGTCGTGTACGATTGTGTGCCAGGTGTTGCCGCCGTCGGGGGAGCAGTAGACCTGGCCGCCGGTGGTGCCGAAGTAGATGCCGCAGTCATCCACGGAATCGACGGCCATGGCGTCGCGGAGGACGTTGACGTAGCAGTTTTCTGAGGGCAGGCCCTTGCCGAGCGCTTCCCATTCGTTGCCGCCGGTTTTGCTGCGCCAGACTTGGAGCTTGCCTCCTGGCGGGACGCGCATGTAGGGGTCCATCGGGACGACGTAGATCGTTTCGGGCTCGTGGACGTTGACGTCGATGGGAAAGCCGAAGTCGGTGGGCAGGTTGCCGTTGACTTGCTTCCAGTCCTGGCCGGCGTTGTCGGTGCGATAAACGCCGCCGCCTTGGTGCAACTGCATGAAGAGAGTGTTCGGCTTGGTCGGATGAAAGGCGAGACGATGGACACAGAAGCCGACCTCGGGATTGGGCTCGGGTAGGTACGGATTCGTCAGGCCTTTGTTGATGGCGGTCCACGTCTTGCCGCCGTCGTCGGTACGGAAGTTACCGGCGGCTGAAATCGCGACGAAGATGCGGTTGGGATTGGATTTGTCCAGGACGATCGTGTGCAGGCCCATGCCGCCGGCGCCGGGAGACCATTTGGGTCCGGTGCCGTGGCCGCGGAGGCCGGCCATTTCGTGCCAGGACTTGCCACCATCAGTCGAGCGGAAGAGAGCCGCGTCTTCGACGCCGGCAAAGACCGTGTTTGGATCGTGGAGCGAGGGCTCGACGTGCCAGACGCGCTTGAATTCCCAGGGATGCTGCGTGCCATCGTACCACTGATGCGTGGTGATCGGTTTGCCGGATTCTGCTGAGGTGTCGTAGACGAATTTGTTACTTTCGCCTTTGGGCATGCCGCCGGGGCCGGTAGTCGGTTCGCCGGGCGGTGTGCCGGGTTGGGTCCAAGTCTTGCCGCCGTCATCGGAGCGCTGGATGACCTGGCCGAACCAGCCGCTGGTTTGGGAGGCGTAGATGCGGTTGGGGTCCGCAGTCGAGCCTTTCATGTGGTAAATCTCCCAGCCGGAGAAGAGCGGCTCGCTGACCTTCCACTTTTGGCGTTTGCCGTCGCTGGTGAGTAGGAATGCGCCTTTTTTGGTGCCGACGAGGACGCGGACGGAGGTCATGGTTGTTCCTCTGTTTTTAAAGTGGCTATTCAACCGGATTTACGCTGGCATTTTGCCGAAGCAGTGGCTGTTTTGCCACGGGCTTCAGAGTGTAGTCGAACGAGGGACTAATATTTCGACAAAATTCTTTTGAGTTGCAAGGATTAGTATTATTCGGAAAGTATTGGCAACAAACGAATTACGGCGACTAATATTTTTGGGAAGGCGCTAATATTGAATCTGGTATTAGCGCCTGGAGGTTCGATGTGAGTTGATTGAGATGTGGTGGGCAGCGGCCAACCCTCCAAGCTCCGGTGGGCTGAGCCCGCGCTACGAGAATGTCGCAATAGAACAAAAGAACAGTAGTGCGTCATTAGAGTTGTTTGCCGATTTTTGGAAGTTCGACGTGTTAAGAATTCGCAAGTCGGTTCGCGCCTGATGGTAGCGATTAGCCGCTGGGTCATAAGTTTTTTTTCGGGGCAACTTGAAATGGACTAGTCTGGTCCATTTTGCGCGCCCCATCCGGGGGTCAGAATCCGGAGAGAATGAGTGCCGAGGGTTCGGCGGCGTGGGCACCGTCCTGGCCGGCGTTGCCGATCGGGAAGTGGTTGAGGGCGGCGGTGATGATCTTGATTCCTTCCTCCGTGTGTCCGCCGCCGATGAGAATTAGACCCAATTGGAAGCCTCGCTTCGAATCCTCTTGGAGTGAGTAGTGCGAGGGGGTTCCGCGAGTTGTGTGTTGGGGGCACGGTGGGCCGGAGTTGGGATCGGTCATCGGCGCGATGCACTGGAGCGCGAATGCTTGAGCTTTTTGCACTGCGGTGGCGAGTTTCTCCTCGCGGTATGCTGGGTTGAACTTCTGCAGATCCATCAACTCCTTCGTCGTGAGCATGAAATAACCGAGAACATCCTTGTCCATCGGATCATTGTCTGACAGGCTGTAGTGCCAGAATCCATCTGGTTCCTGTGCGGGAATGATCTGGCCGTAGATGCACTTGTCCGCCCTTTGCTTTAGCCGGGCCGACATTTCAAGATCAATGTCGCGCAGGTAGGGGCTGACGATTCCGGCAGCCATGGCGATGGCTGCGGTCTTGTTGATGATCGAGGGCTTGGTCATAGGCAGTTTGGATTCGCCCGTGGCCACGTCGATAGTGGACGCCCACCACCCGTCTTCATTCCAAGGGTAGCGATCGAGCACGGTGGCAACGTATCGGAGGTCATCGCTCCTGCCACCCTCTTTGTGTAGGATATAGGCGACACTTGCTGTGTAGGCACCCAACGCCGGGGGGCCGCCACCGGTGATCTTCTCGCCGCCCGGCTTTTCTTTCTCCTTAATTGGCAGCACACCGAATTTTGTCGCCCGCATGTCCTTCAAGACCTGATCAGCCAGGCTCAGAGCGGCTTGGCGAAACTTCTGCTCACCGGTGATCTCGAACGTGAGATAAAACGCCAAGGCGCCACTCCCGTCGGCAGTCTTGCCCTTGAGCGAGACGACCGAACCATCATCGCTGAGCAACTTATTCAGGTGCCGGGTGAGCGTCGCCTGCAGTTTCGCTTCGAGCGCCTGCTTGGAGGGTTGAATTTCCTGTGCAAAGGTGGCGTTTGACACCCCCAGCGAAGCGAATAGCAGGGCGGTGCTACAGAGAAATCGTTTGGGCGCGGTCATCGGGAAATGTGAAGATAAGCACTAAGGGCGGCCAAGTTATGCTAAAGCATAACCTACGCGCTAGCCTACGGGCTCACGGTCAGGTGAGGGGCAGTATCCAAGCTCGGGCAAAGGCGACGTAACAGAACAAAAGAACAGTAGTGCGTCAAGAGACTTGTTGGAGGATTTTCTTGAGTTCGGTCAGTTTAGAAATCGCAAGTTGGCTCCCGGCTGATAGTAGCGACTGGCCGAAAGGCTGTAACTTTTTTTTCGGAGGGTGCTGGAATGGACAAGTGTGGTCCATTGGACCGATTGAAAAGAGAGGAAAATGGGAATTTGCGGGGTTTTGCGGATGGGAAGTGACGTAAGATGGCGACGTTGGTTTTTCAATTGATGGCAGCTGTTGAGGAGACGGATTCGTGATGCGGAGTGGATTACCCTCGCTTACGCTTCGGGTTGGTGTGGAGCTTGCGCTGCGGGCTAGTGTGGCGGTACTGATTGTGGCCAGTGCTGCCTGGAACTTGTTGGCGGCTGAGCCGGCGGCGCAGGTATCGTTTCCGCTGAGCTTCGGAATCATCGATCCGGATGCGAAAACGAAGCAGCCGCCGTATATCGTGATGTTCGAGGGGGGAGTGGACGAGAAGGGGCGGGATGTGCGGCGGCCGCTGGGGCGATTGGAGGCGCTGCGAGGGGCGTCGAAGATGTTTCCGCAGAGCAATCAGGACCCAGGACTGCCGGTGGTGCTGCGCGGGTTGCGGTTTTTGCAAAGGCAAGCGGCCAATGGAACGGTGAGCGGGTATGACGTGGAGCTGCTGGGAGAATACAACGCGGTTCGCGTGCCGGTGGCCCCGAACGATATGAAAGCGTTTTTGGCGGGGGAGCGGACGACGTTTGCGTTGACGAGGGAGAAGAATTACGGAGTCTTTTCGTATGTCTCGACGGTTCGGATGGAAGTGCAGCTTAAGGGGGACGAGATTTTCATCTATAAGGCTGAGGGGGATTTTAGTTTTCGAGAGGGGCTGAGGACGCATGTCAGCCGGCCGAAGAAACTGGTAGCGCCGAGCGGCCGGGAGTATTTGTATCGGGGGGAGAAGGCGGCGTTGCCGGAGTTGCCGGTGATATGAGCGGCGGGCAGTCCGTGTTGGCGGTGCCGCCTACTCGTTGCTAGAATCACAGCATGGTCGCACAAACCTCTAGTGATATCCTGCGCGAATTGGCTCGCACCTCTGGCGGGCCGGTCTATTTTGAGGATCCGCAGACGCACGCGCGCTATGTGGCGTTACGCCAGGACACGTTCGAGTCCCTGCTGCCTATGCCTGATGAAGAACAGACTCAACCATCCGCCGAAGAGTGGACGGAGGCCAAGAACGCCCGACGTTTCGATTTGATCCATAAGAAATTTGACGATGGTTTGGCGGCAGAAGATGCCAGTGAATTGGCGCTGCTGCAAGCAGAGATGCTGCAATACCGCGATCGCGTCGCGCCGTTGCCACTGGAAGATGCCCGAAAATTGTTGGGAGAGCTGTTATTGAAGGCGGCGGCTGCGCAACAGGGTTGACCGTATGCCGTTTCTCTACCCTGCCGCACCAGTTCGGCGGCGGCACGGACCGCAGGGTTATTCCAACTACGAAAGCTTTCGGCCTTGGCTACGGGATGAGTTTTCTTTTCGTTGCGGCTATTGTTTGGTGCGGGAGCAGTGGGGAAAAGTTCGCGGCGTTTTCGACCTCGATCATTTTGTCCCGGTCAGTCACGATCCTTATCGCGAAAGGGAATACGACAATCTGGTTTATGCTTGTGCCGCTTGCAATTCAGCCAAGCACAGCCAGAACATTCGCGCTCCTTACGAGGCGCTCAACGCTAACGACGTGCAAGTCTTCGAAGATGGTCGTATCGAGGCTCGCACCAATGCCGCGGGCGAGATCATTGAGGCGATTGGGTTGGACAGTGTGCTTAACACCGAGTTTCGTCGCGATTGGATACGCATTATTGCGCTCGCCCGGCTGCATGATCGGGAGTTGTACTACCGGCTGATGTGCTTTCCTGACGATTTGCCCGACCTGTCGCGATTGAGGCCGCCTGGAGGGAATGTCAGGCCGGAGGGGGTGGAGGAGTCGTGGTTTGCGAGGCGGGAGCGAAGTGAATTAGTGGCGGCATATTAACATCTCCAATATGCTCCCTCAATGTGGCCGACGTTTTTTGCCGTTGCTGTGCCGGAACGGATTGACGACGCGGACTCCGCCGTAGTTTTGGCCGTCGTTCAAGTCTTCGGATAAGACCTCGTTGCATTCCAGTTTTCTGGCAGACTCAATGATCGCGGCGTCCCAATATGAAATCTTGTAGCGCTGCGATGATTTCAAGGCGGCCACTAAGATTTCGACTGTCATTTCTTGAACGGGAAACCGCAGCCACGATTCAACGAATGCATGCGCCACTTCGTGAGGCAGACGATGCAAGCGGGTCGATCGTGTCACTTGCACAAAAAACTCTTGCAAGACCTGAATGGATATTGCCAAGTCGGGCAATTGGAGTAGGTCGGCCGCGATGGCAGCCTTTTCCGCCTCCTTTGCGTCCGCGCTAACCGAATACAGCAAGACGTTTGTATCCAGAAACTGCACTCTTACCTCGTTTTACGGTCATGCACTTCTTCGCGAGTCAACCTGTCACTCGCCGAGAAGCCATGCTTTTTTACCTTGGCGAGCAATTCGTTCTGAAGTCGAAGTCGGCGTTCGAAGTCTGACTCTTCACCCGCCAGATCGACCAGATATTTTTTGACGAGGGCGGAGACAGAGGTGTCCAGCTCAGCCGCTTTCATGCGGGCTCGACGATAGGTGTCGTCGTCCAGTGAAACTGTGATGTTCTTCATAGTTTCACAGTAGCATATTCCTTAAGTGGCGTCCATATCCTTAGCGGCGAAATACTGTGTTGCGATGGTAGCGAAGATATTGACAAGTCTTTTTCGCCGGCGTTTTTCGCAACCTACCGCCGGTAATACCGTAAATGGTTCGCTCAACGGCGCTTAGTTCGGAAGAAACGACGATACTTCCGGTGTCGTCGAACGAGATGTAGCCCGCATCGAACAATGCATGAATGCTGGCGACAAGTGGAAGCCCATTGAACGGATCAAGCCGTTCGCTGTTTGAAGAGTCGCACCAAGGTTTAATATGCGAAGCATTGATAGCCTGTCGAACGCGGGAACCTGTTACCGCACAGCGGTTGTCCCAACGGTTCAGTACGTCGTCCCCAAAAGCACCTTGTCCCAAACGCGCATTGACTAATGCCTGCTTGGTAGTTTTATCAACGCCAATTCCCTCAGCGATCGCTATCACATCATTCGTGATGTTGGATTTGCGATGTGGACAAATAAGCGAAAACACCTCGCGTACGTTTTTTTCCTCGAGCGTAAACGGTCCGTGAATTGAACTGCCCCATCCGGTTCCCGCGATGAGTTTGTTGAGGTCGGTAGCAAGCCACTTCACTTGAATTTTGCCTTTTTGTCGTCCCGCTTTTTCGACCTGCCCGACGGCTCGGATAATGACTTCCCCCCGGTCGTTCGCTCCGCCAAGCTTCTTTTTTATCGCGATATAGTCTCCCGGCTTTATTCGCTTGCTTAAATTGACCTGGCTACGTGCCGAGGCTGACAAATTTCGTGAATCGTTGTCTGCCCAGAATAGCTTCCAAAAACCCTCGCGAATGAATTCGCCGTAGTGATGGTTGGTGCCGCCTTGCGCAGCGCCAACAATCCAGTAGCTTGCCAAGCTTGTCATTTGCGGCGCCCTTCCAGGGCTTATTGGATGAATTGCGAGTAGCCTACCGTGGGCTTACGCCCGCGGCTACACAATGCCGCCGCTGGCGCGGCTAAAGGCGGTGTGAGCGGAGTCGCAGTAGTTGAGGCGTGCTGCCGGTTCTTCGGGACCAGGTTTGGTCCCGGCTAGGAGAAACGTTTAGGGCAGGCTGTAAACCTTTCCCACGGGCGGAACGCCACGGAGGGCGTTCCCTACAGCGCCACCGTAACCGTTTTCGTTTCCGTGTAGGCTTTGAGGCCTTCTTCGCCGAGTTCGCGGCCGATGCCGGACATTTTGTAGCCGCCGAAGGGGGCGGCGGCGTCGAAGACGTCGTAGCAGTTGATCCAGACGGTGCCGGCGCGAAGTTTGGAGGCGAGGGCGTGGGCTTTGGCGACGTCGCGGGTCCAGACGGCGGCGGCGAGGCCGAAGGTGGTGGCGTTGGCGCGGGCGGCGATTTCGTCGAGGGACTTGAACTTGAGGACGGAGAGGACGGGGCCGAAGATTTCGTCTTTCGCGATGGCCATTTCGTCTTTGACATCGACGAAGAGCGTGGGCTCGATGTAGTAGCCGCGTTCGCCGTGGCGATTGCCGCCGGTGAGGCGTTTGGCACCTTCTTTGTTGCCGAGGTCGATGTAGTGCATGATTTTGTCGTATTGGGCTTTGTCGACCTGCGGGCCTTGTTCGGTGCTGGGATCGAGCGGGTCGCCGAGCTTGCGGCCTTTGTTCATCGATGACAGACGATCGACGAATTTGTCGTGGATTTTTTCTTCGACGAAGAGGCGGCTGCCGGCACAGCAGCATTGGCCTTGGTTGAAATAGAGGCCGAAGTGGGCGCCGGCGATGGCGGCGTCGATGTCGGCGTCGGAGAAGACGATGTTGGGGCTTTTGCCGCCGAGCTCGAAGGTGATGCGTTTTAGCGTGGCAGCGGCGTCGCGCATGATGAATTGGGCCGTTTCGCCGGAGCCGGTGAAGGCGATTTTGTCGATGCCGGGATGTTTTACCATGGCTCCGCCCGCAGTCGGCCCGAACCCTGGCACCACGTTGATGACGCCGTCGGGGATGCCGGCTTTTTGGGCGAGGCGGGCCATGCGGAGGCAGGTGAGGGGCGTTTGCTCGGCGGGCTTCATCACGATCGTGCAGCCGGCGGCGAGGGCGGGGCCCCATTTCCAGGCCACCATGAGCATGGGGAAATTCCAGGGGATGATTTGGCCGACGACGCCGACGGGTTCTTTCCGCGTGTAGCAGAAGTAGTTGCCGCGGACGGGGATGGTTTGGCCGTGGATTTTGTCGGCGTAGCCGGCGTAGTAGCGGAGGCAGTCGATCGTGAGGGGGAGGTCGGCGGCTTGGCTGTCGCGGATGGGTTTGCCGTTGTCGAGCGATTCGAGGGCGGCGAGCTCGGCCGCTTCTTCCTCGATGAGGTCGGCGAGCTTGTTGATGAGGCGGCCGCGGTCGCGGGCGTCCATTTTCGACCATTCACCGCCGTCGAATTGCTTCCGCGCGGCTTTGACGGCGAGATCGATGTCAGCCGCGTCGCCTTCGGCCACGCTGGCGATGACTTCTTCGGTCGATGGATCGAGTGTGTCGAAGGTTTTGCCGCTTTGGGCGGGGAGCCATTGGCCGCCGATGAAGCATTGGGTTTGGTGGATGCGGGGGCGGGCGATTTTGGTCGCGGGGGAGGGGGCGGTGGCGGTGGACATGGCGAACTCCAGTTCAAAGTTCCGAGTTCAAGGTTCAAAGTTGGGAACAGGTAATTTTACCGATTCGCGGCGCGAGGGGGCAAGTTGTGGCGGAATTGGAACTGCAACGGCGCTCTGTTTAACGCAAAGATCGCGAAGGGAGCGAAGGCCGCAAAGACAAGAGAAGCGTCCCTCGCTTACGCTTCGGGTTTGTATCCGGTAGGCTGGCGGCTTGTTGAAATGTGATGAGATGACATTTGGGAAATGACGATATGCGAGTGCTGTTTTTGAAAAATGGTTGGTCGTTTGCTTTGGCTGCGGCGCTGTTGTTACTGGCCGGCTGTCCGTCGGCGACGCCGCCGGGGTCGCCGAAGGGGAGTGGATCGAAAGAGACGGCGGAGAAGCCGGGTGCGGATTTGAAGGAGAACGCAGAGGATGTGGCGGCGTTGAAGGGGAATGGGGCGTCGTTGACGACGGATTCGGCGGGGCATGTGGAGAAGGTGCAGCTCAATCAAGACACCGGTGGCGACAAGGATTTGGCCCATTTGAAGGGGCTGCCGTTTGTGCGGGATTTGGGCGCGGATGTGCGCGGAGTGACTGATGCAGGGTTGCAATCGCTGGAGGGACATCCCAGTTTGCGAGCGATCAAGCTGGAGAGGAGCATGGTGACGGATGAAGGCATGCCGCATTTGCAAAAGATTCCCAAACTCGAAAGTCTTGATCTGCGACGGACAGGAATTACAGCGGCAGGATATCAGGAAGTGGGCAAAATCACGGGACTCAAACAGCTTTTCGTCGTCTATAACGCTCGTTTTAACGATGATTGCTGCGAGGCGATCAAGGATCTGAAAAACCTAGAGCGGATTGACATGCAGGATTGCAATCAGCCGACGGAAAAGGGGCTGGCAGTCTTGAAGGGGTTTCCGAAGCTGCGAAACGTGCGGATGTGGGGGCCGAATATCAATGACAAGGTGCTGTCGTATTTAAGCACGGCGAAGGACTTGAAGGTGCTGTCGCTTGATCAGTGCAGTGGCGTCACCGCCGAGGGATTGGATCACGTCAAAAGCCTGAAAAACATCACCGAAATCGCGCTGTATGGCGCGACCGGCCTTAACGACGCCGCGGTCGAAAAGTTGTCGGGGCTTACGAAGCTGCAAAAGCTTGATCTGCGATCGACGCCGATTACGAGTTTGGCTCTGTCGTATCTCAAAGGCATGAAGGATCTGAGAGAGCTGGATTTGTCGGAGACGGCGGCCATTGGTAACGAGGGATTGGAACATATTCAGGGACTGACGAACTTGGAGCTGCTCAATCTATGGTCGTGCAATATCGATGATGCCGGGCTGAAGTACTTGAAGGGGATGACGAAACTGAAGTCGCTCAATCTCGACAAATGCAATATCACGGATGATGGGCTGAAGGAGCTGGAGCCGCTGAAAAACTTGGAGTTTTTGCACATTGGGAGCACGCAGGTCACGGATGCGGGGCTGCCGAATTTGTATGGGCTGAAGAAGCTCAACAAGCTGGTAGTTACGTATTTGCCGGGGGTGTCGCGGGAGGGCGTTGAGAAGTTGAAGAAGGAAATGCCGGGGTTGGAAGAGATTGAGCAGTAGGCAGTTGTCATTTGTCATTTGTCAGTTGTCAG